>CAMOEE010000005.1 GCA_946611835.1 uncultured Treponema sp.
TCAAACAGCAGCGTGTTGAGTTCGAAGATCTTATCTATCAGAACGTGAAACTGGCGGGTACACCTGCGACAGAAGATACCGTTACACCTGTAGGAATCCAGCAGGGTGCGGGTACTAAAGTTGCGGCTACCCAGCGCGTGTTCACACAGGGCTCACTCCAGAACACAGGCGTTGACACAGATGTAGCTGTGGTCGGTGACGGTTTCTTCCGAGTCATGCAGTATGACGGAAGCTATGCCTACACCAGAGACGGCTCATTCAAAATCGACATGAACGGTCAGCTGGTAAATTCAAACGGCCTTCGCGTTCAGCCGGAAGTTATCATGCCTGAAGGATATGATATCCACACCCTTACAATCGACGACACAGGCCGGGTTTCAGTAAAGATTTTCGGTCAGGACGATCCTGTTGATGTTGCCCAGCTGGAGCTTTACCGCTTCCCGAACAATGCCGGCCTTGAGGCAGTTGGCGACAACCTTTACAAAGTAACGAACGCTTCAGGCGAGGCAATCGCAGGCCGCCCGGGTTTTGAGGGCTTCGGTGTAACAAAGCACAAGTTCGTCGAGATGTCCAATGTAAGCGTAGTGAACGAAATGGTCCAGATGATTGTGGCCCAGAGAGCCTACGAGTTCAACTCAAAGGCAATCCAGACCACAGACTCAATGCTCTCAACAGCAGTAAACTTGAAAAGATAATTTAGAGAACCACAGATTACACAGATGACACAGATAAATATTTGATATGACAATTTTTTTTCGTGAAATACGAAAGACTTTCATAAAACAAAAATTATAATCTGTGAAAATCTGTGACATCTGTGGTTTAAAATAAAAGAGGGGATTTTTATGACAATCGGCGGTATTTCAGCTATTACTAAAGGCGAAGCAGCAAGTGCCAGTGCTAAACTTTCTTCAGAGAAAGGTAAATTTGATTCTCTCGTTAATGAACTTCGTGATGCTGCTAAAAACGAAAACATCGGTAAAAATCTTTCTTCTTCTCAGGTCTCTTATGACGGCCGTATTAACGGCGACTGGACTTCAGGCTTTTCCGGCAGCTTTATGGCTGAAAGCGACAAGACTGCCCTTCCTCAGGGAGCCGCCGCAAATCAGGCTAATCCCCATGTTCAGCAAAAGACAATCGACCGCACATCAAAACTCTACGAAAAATCCCTGGAAATGGAATCTTATGTGGTCAAAATGATGCTCTCATCAATGAGAAAGACAGTCATGAAGGCAGATTCCCAGTCAAACTATGCAAAAAACATGTACGAGGATATGCTCTACGACGAATACGCAACAATGATGACCAAAAATGCGGGATTCGGCCTGGCAGACCAGATGTACCTGCAGCTCAGTCAGGGAATTGAAGCTTAGTTTCTATAATTTCCGTGGATCACCGTGAAGAGCGGTGATTTTTCTTTTTTAAATCTTAAAAAATTCTTGATTGTCCCGTAATTTATGTTAGAATCTTTACTTAGGTTTTATTTATGATTACGATAAGACATTTACGAAAAGAATATACCGGCGTAACTCCCCTTAAAGATGTTAATGTTGAAATCAATCGGGGTGAGGTAATCTCGATTATTGGCCCCAGCGGCACAGGAAAATCAACCCTTCTTCGCTGCATTAACCTTCTTGAAAAGCCCACGGCCGGAGAGGTCCTTATTGACGGAGAAGCCATAACTTCCCCTAAGGCCAATGTCCCGGCCCTGAGACGTAAAATGGGCATGGTCTTCCAGTCCTTCAATTTGTTCAATCACATGACCGTCATTGAGAATATCATGGCCGCACCAGTAGATTTGCTGAAAAAATCAAAGAAAGAGGCTTACGAAAACGGAATGGAGCTTTTGCGCCTGGTAGGTCTTGCTGACAAGGCGGATTCCCTGCCCGAAGAACTTTCCGGGGGGCAGAAGCAGCGTGTCGCCATTGCCCGCACCCTCGCAATGAAGCCGGAAATTCTTCTCTTTGACGAGCCTACCAGCGCCCTTGACCCCACTATGGTGGGTGAAGTCCTGAGTGTCATAAAGAACCTTGCCAAACGGGGGCTTACAATGATGATTGTGACCCACGAAATGCGCTTTGCCTACGAAGTTTCAAGCAGAGTCTTCTACATGGACGAAGGCGTGATTTATGAAGAGGGCAGTCCCGAGGAAGTTTTCCATAATCCTAAAAAAGAGAAGACAAGGCAGTTCATCAACCGTCTCAAAGTCCTTGAGCAGCAAATCAAGAACAAGAATTTTGATTTTGTCGCTCTTTCCACACAGATTGAGGAATTCGGCCGCAAGAATCAGTTCTCCCAGCGCATGATTATAAATCTTCAGCTTGTGCTTGATGAGCTTGTCCTTCAGTCTTTGCTTCCGATTCTCCCGGAGAATTTTGACATGAATTTTACCATTGAATATTCTGAGGAGAAGAACTTTGTTCAGGTCAGGCTCAGTTACGACGGTGACGAAAAAAATCCCATGAAGACCTGCGAGGAGATATCCCGCAAACTCATAGAAAAGGCTGTCTCCGATTACAATTATAAATATACCGAAGGCAAAAACCTTATTCTTATGACGATTATGGACAATAAACAATGAAAATGATTTTTCCCCGTTTTTTCTTCAATAGCCTGACGATATCTCTTTTGCTCGGTCTTTCTTTTTTTGGATGCAAAGAGACTTCTCAGACTGTCCCTGCTGCTGCCAGTCTTAAAGACCTTCCGCCCCAGTTCAAAGATGTGACTCTTAAATATAATTCAAAGGAAGAGATGCAGAAGAACGACCGCCTTGTGCTTGGAATGCACACAGGTTTCGTCATGGTCGACAAGATGACCAGGGAGATGTTCCCCAAGGCAAAAATCGAATATTACAAGACCAATGCCGATATGGCATATCTCGTCTCTAGCGGAAAACTTGACGGCTTTATAAACGACGAGCCTGTTATCCGCTACGCTTCCCTTGAAGTTCCGGATCTTGGCTACATTCACTGCGGTCTTGAAACTATGAACATAGTCGTTGCCTTCCAGAAAAATGCCTCCGGCTCATCTCTCTGCGAAGAGTTTAACCAGTATGTAAGGAAATGGAAGGAAGAGGGCACCTTAAAAAAGACAGATGACCTGTGGCTCAGCAATGATGAGGAAAAAAAAGTCGTTGATTTTGAGAGCCTGCGCAATCCAAAAGGGAAAAAGAAAGTCCTTCGCTTTGCCACTGATGCCTCGATACCTCCCTTTGACTACATTAAAAACGGAAAAATCGTGGGTTATGAAGCCGATTTAATAGCCCGTTTTTGCCGACAAGCAGGCTACGCCCTTGAAGTGCATAATGTTCCCTTTGATTCTCTCGTGATGGGGCTAGAAAGCGGCATGTATGACCTGATTGCCGCCTGCCTGAGCGATACCCCTGCCCATAAAGAAAGCCTGAATCTCTCAGAGTCGATTTATGTCTCCGAGCTTGTCATGGCCGTCCAGATTCTTGATAAGAATAAAGGCCAGAAACACCTTTCTCCTTCCGACTTCAACAGTCCTCATGTGACTCTGGGCGTAAAAACCGGCACTGTCATGGATATCGTTACTCAGGAAGAATTTCCCCTGGCGAAGGTTGAGCACTATAATGCAAGTCCCGAAATGATTCTTCGTCTTAGCCAGGGAAAAATCGACGGATACCTGGCTGACGAGCCGATAATCCGCTATATCGAAAGCACCACGCCCGGAATCACCCACCTCAAAGACTTAGTGCGAACCCAGGATTATGCCTTTGCTTTTCCAAAAAGTCCCAGAGGGCGGCAGCTCCGTGAGCAGATGAATGAATTCCTCAAAAAAATCAGGGAAAATGGAATCCTTGAAAAAATTGACTCAGTCTGGTTTGGCAGCGACAAAAGCCTTCAGAAAGTGGATATGGATTCTTTTTCAGGGGAAAACGGCACACTTACCCTTGTCACCGACTCAAGCATTACGCCTTTTACCTATATCAAGGACTCAGAGCACGCAGGCTATGAGATCGATATCGCCGCCCGTTTTTGCCGTGAATACGGCTATAAGCTAAAAATTATCGACACGAGATTCTCATCCATTGTTCCGGGCCTCGTTTCCGAAAAATATGACATGGCGGCAGCCCTTATGGGAGTGACCGAAGAGCGAAAGAAAAGCATTTATTTTTCAGACCCGGATTATAAGGGCGGCATCGTTCTTGCGGTGCGGCTTCCTGAAAAAAATGAAAAGGCTTTAGGCCGGGGAATTGCCTCAAGCTTCGAGAAGACTTTCCTGCGCGAGTCCAGGTGGAAGCTTGTGGCAAGCGGTAGCGGTATCACGATTCTTATTTCCCTTCTGTCCGCAATATTTGGTACGGTGCTGGGCTTTGCCTTGTGTTTCCTCCGCCTCTCAAAAATCAAAATTGCGGACAGGGCGGCTCTCCTTTACATCCGCCTCATGCAGGGTCTGCCTATGGTCGTCCTTCTTATGATTTTGTTCTACATCGTATTTGCAAGGACAGGCCTTGACGGAATCTGGGTTTCTGTAATCGGATTCGGCATGAACTTCGGCTCTTATGTAAGCGAGATGATCCGGACTGGAATCCTTGCCGTAGACAAAGGTCAGATGGAAGCGGCCCTTGCCCTGGGCTACACCAGGCGAAAGGCCTTCCTTAAGATTGTGCTTCCTCAGGCCGCAAGGCATTTCCTTCCGGTTTTTCAGGGGGAATTTATTTCCCTGGTAAAAATGACTTCCGTAGTCGGTTACATTGCCATTCAGGATTTGACCAAGGCCAGCGACATTATAAGGAGCCGTACTTACGAGGCTTTTTTCCCGCTTGTAACCACGGCAATCATTTATTTTATAATCGCATGGCTTCTGACCCGGGTGCTTTCAGCCCTGCAGGCACGCTTGAATCAGAAAAAAATCAAAAGATATTAAAAAGGTGCGGATAAAAGTTTTTCTTTTCTACCTATAAGAATTATGTTATATTATAATTTGAGGTATACTATGAAAAAGAAGAACTTATCCTTGCTTTTTGGTTTTCGACTTGGAGTCGAAATTGTTATTCTCATCACAGTACTTGCTATCGCCACTATTTTCACCGTTCAGAAGGGTATGGAGCGCACCTACATGACTTCAACCACTGAACTTATCCAGGCTCATGTTCAGGGATTGAGCTACCGTAATTCTAAATTTATGCAGCAGCTTCGTATGTACACCGTGTCTGATCCGGTTCAGGCAGGTGGCAGTACGGAAGATTTAATTCAATGGATTGTCGCTCACCGTAAGAGCCGAAGCTCTGACTTCAGTGAAATCGCTTTCTGTAATTATGAGGACGGAAAAGCATATACTGACGACGGAAAGGTCTACGATGTAAGCGGCACCGAGTATTATCAGTTCATGAAGAACTCGGGCAAATCCCAGTACATAAGCAATCCAATCGGAACAAGTGCGGATGATTCCGCCTACTATGTTTGTAAATCCGTGTCGATACACAAAAAGCACATCGGTTTTGTTGCCGGTGCAGTCTCTCACGCCCGCCTTTCGGATGCCATTGAGGCAATCAAAGTCGGCGAAAAGGGCTACACTATGCTTCTTGCTGGTGACGGCACGATTATGGCTTTCCCCAACCACGATATTGTCATGCGGGAAAATTTCACAAGGGATAATCCTGAGTACCCGGGCCTTCCTAAGATTGCGAAGGCTATGATTGCAGGTGAGAGCGGAAGCGGCTGGGTCAATTCCCCGTCAGGCAGCGAGCTTATGGTTTACGCCCCTGTGAGCGGAACCCCCTGGAGCATGGCCATGTGCGTTCCTGACAGTCAGGTCTATCAGACCTCACGCTATCTGACTATAAACATGATTGTCCTTATCATCATGATTGCCATTGTTCTTGTAGTCACGGCCTCAATCGCAGTCTTCCGAATGCTAAAGCCTTTGCGAAACCTCGACAGGAAGCTTAACGAAATCGCCTCAGGTAACGCCGACCTAACCCAGCGGGTAAAGGTTCATGCCAATGATGACATAGGTTCTGTCACTAACGCATTCAATATGTTCGTTGAAAAACTCCAGAACATCATGAAAGATGTAAAGCATTCCCGCTCTGATTTGACTGATGCGGGCACGGAGCTTCATATTGGAATCGACGAGAACAGCCAGTCCGTAGCAGAGATTCTCAGCAATATCGAGAGCGTACATAGCCAGATAGGCAGCCAGTCAGCCAGCGTTGACGAGACGGCCGGTGCCGTGAACGAGATTGCCTCAAACATCGAGAGCCTTGAGCGCATGATTGACACCCAGTCCCGAGGTGTGTCAGACGCATCTTCCGCAGTCGAGGAGATGATCGGAAATATCTCAAGCGTAAATGCTTCTGTGGCAAAAATGGCAAGCTCATTTGAAGTCCTGGAGAACCGGGCTAAGGCCGGTAACGAAAAGCAGCAGGAAATGAGCGAGCGCATCATTGAGATTGAGGGACAGTCAAAGATGCTCCAGGAAGCAAACGCTGCGATAGCGGCAATCGCAGAGCAGACCAACCTTCTCGCAATGAACGCCGCAATCGAGGCGGCTCACGCAGGCGAGGCAGGAAAGGGCTTCTCCGTAGTCGCTGACGAAATCCGCAAGCTTTCCGAAACATCAGCCGTTCAGTCAAAGACAATCGGAGAGCAGCTTAACAAAATTAAGAATTCAATCGAGTCTGTCGTATCGGCTTCTGACGAAACCAGCGCGACCTTCACATCTGTTTCTGACGGTATCAAAGAGACTGACCAGCTCGTCCGTCAGATTAAGAGCGCGATGGAAGAGCAGCAGGAAGGAAGTAAGCAGATTGTCGATGCCCTGCGCAACATGAGCGACAGCACCAGCGAGGTAAAGACCGCAAGTGCCGAAATGAGCCAGGGCAACAAGCAGATTCTCGATGAAGTTCGCCGTCTTAAGGACGCGACCGGCGTAATGAAGGAAAGCGTATTGCTTATGAGCGACAGCGCTATCAAGATTCGTGAGACCGGAAGTGCCCTTGACGCAATTTCAGATAAAATGAAGTCATCAATCGAGCAAATCGGAAGTCAGATTGATAACTTCAGGGTGTAGTATGTCAGACATAAAATTGCCCGAATCATTTTCGGGCGTCCATTTTCATTTCGTAGGCATCAAGGGCACCGGCATGGTCGCCCTTGTTGAGATTCTTCATTCCCGTGGGGCTCTTATTACCGGAAGCGATGTTTCCGAGCGATTCTACACCGATGAGGTGCTGGATAAGCTGGGTATCAAGGCCCTTCCTTTCTCAGAAAAGAATATCACGGAAAGCGTCCAGTTCGTGATTTATTCCAGCGCCTATTCCGTCGAAAAAAATCCCGACCTTATTGAGGCAAAAAAATTGGGACTGCCCATGATGCTCTATTCTGAGGCGTTGGGTGCGGTGAGCCATGCCTCCTATTCCTGCGGGGTTTGCGGCGTTCACGGAAAGACAAGTACGACAGGTCTCTGTGGCACAATCCTTAAGGAGCTGCCGCTTTCTTCCCAGGTTCTTGCAGGCTCAATCATCAAGAGTTTCGGCGATTCCTGCGTAATGACAAAGGGCCATGACTTTTTTGTGGCCGAGACCTGCGAGTATCAGAGGCATTTCATGGCCTTCGAGCCAAAAAAAATCATCCTAACCAGCGTTGAGAGCGACCATCAGGATTATTATCCCACCTATGAGGACATTCTCTCAGCTTTCGTAGATTATATCTGTAAGCTTCCCGAGGGCGGCCAGGTGATTTACTGTGCCGACGACAAGGGAGCCTGCCAGGCTGTTTCCCTTGCAAAAAAAAGGCGGGGCGACATCGAGGCAATTCCATACGGAACATCGGCTACAGGCGATTACAGGCTTACTTTCGGCCGGGTTGAGGGGGGCCTTCATTATTTTAATGTCTCCTCCCTAGGTGAGTGTGCAATTTGCGTTCCGGGCGACCACAATGTGCGTAATGCGGCGGCGGCCCTTGCCCTTTCATGCGAGCTTTTAAAGACGAATGGCAAAAATCCCCTTGATTACATCGAAGAGCTTAAGCGGGGCCTTAAAAACTTTGCCGGAGGAAAACGACGCAGCGAAATTGTTGGCCGGGCAAAAAGTCCCCTCGGTCAGGATGTCATCTTTATCGACGATTACGGCCATCATCCCACGGCAATAAAAACGACCCTTGCGGGCTTCCGTGAATTCTACAGGGGCCACAAAATCATCGTTGATTTCATGAGCCACACCTATACCCGGACCCAGGCTTTGCTTGAGGAATTCGCCTCATGTTTTGACTCTGCCGACAGGGTAATCATCAATAAGATTTACGGAAGTGCCCGGGAAGATGCCAGCGCTGCCAGCGTCACAGGCGAAATACTTGCCGAACATGCGAAAAAACATCACAAGGATGTTACCTATGCCGGTGAATTTGACGAGGCAGCCGATGTGGGCTTTAAATTCCTCTCGGAGCCCAGCGGTTCTTCTTACCCCGACGGATATGTCTTCGTCACCATGGGGGCGGGGGATAACTGGAAGGTCGGAACAAAGATTCTTGGAAAACTCTCAGAGCTTTCTTAAATTAAATTCAAACGAATATGCGTTATACTGAAGCGAAGAATATTTTGAAACAAGGAGTACCTATGAAAATTTTACGAAAAATAGCACTTTCGGCTGTCCTGCTTGCCGGTGCAGTTTCATTCTCATTTGCAGATTCCAGCATTTCGCTTTCGCCGGATTCCATCAGCGACGGTATCGATGATTTTGCCAGGGAACTTGGCTTCTCCATTCCTCAGGCGGCCGTCCAGCAGAATGTCTATGCGGAGGCCTTTATCGGAAAGGTTTTCCCGGCTCTTCCGCCACATTTTGCCGTCGGTATTGACGCAGGCCTAACTCACCTTAACACGAGCGGTCTTGCAAAGGCTGCCGACAATCTCGGAATCAGCGGCGTAAAGAATGACATGTATCTTCCTGTCTTCAACGCTGACATCCGTATCGGAGGCGTAATTCTTCCTTTTGATGTCGGATTTTCTTTCATGACCCTTGATGTCGGTAAGCTCAACTCAATGGATGTCGATTTTACAGCCGAATACACGACTTTTGCATTCGATGTCCGATATGCTCTTCTTGAGGACGGCCTTCTTCTTCCGGCAGTCTCTGTTGGCGGAGGATATTCTGTAAACAAAGGTTCTTTCGGAGCAAGCAACAGCAGTGCTGAGGCAAATGTAGATTTTTCTGTACACACCTTGTACGCTCAGGTTCAGGCTTCAAAGACCCTTAACATTCCTGTCGTAAAGATTGGCTTCACTCCCTTCATTGGCTTAAGGGGGCTCATCTCTAACTACACGAATGACTGGTCTTGGAAATACAATGGAGCCATATCCGGCAAGGGAAGTGCATCGTCAGACGGCTTCGGCGGCTTCCAGCCTCAGATTTACGGCGGTCTTGGCTTCAACTTCGGTTTCTTCCAGCTCACGGCCAGCATCTGTGCAGACTTGAGGCACATCGGCGGCGAATCAAGCCTCTGGAGCAGTGCCTTTAGCTTCAGATTCAAATTGTAAAGAATTTGAAATCATGTCATAATGGTGCGTATGAACGATTCAAAAATACGCACTGTTGTCTTTGCGGGCGGCGGAACCGGCGGTCACATTTACCCAGGTCTTGCCGTCTGTGATGAGCTTCGTGCCCTATCAGAAAAAAACAATCAGAAAATAAAAATTGTCTGGCTCGGTAATTCCAGCGGAATGGATAAAAATCTTGTGGAAAAATCCGCTTCCGTTGACCTCTTTGTAGGAATCCCCAGCGGAAAATTCCGCCGTAATTTCTCCCTGAAGAATTTCATCGACCTCTTTAAAATCTTCGCGGGCCTGGTAAAATCCTTTTTTGTCCTGCTCAAACTCAGGCCTCAAGTCCTTTTCTCAAAGGGTGGTTTTGTAAGCGTTCCCCCCTGCATGGCGGCCTCTTTCCTTAAAATCCCCGTTTTCACACACGAGTGCGACTTTACGCCGGGCCTTGCCACAAGATTGAATTCAAAATTCGCCACAAAAATCCTTGTCTCTTACAAGGAGACAAAATCCTATCTTCCTTCAGACAAGCGGGACAAGGCTCTTGTGACGGGAAATCCCGTTCGTCCGGTTTTTTATAATACAAATCCGGAAGAGGGCAAAAAATTCCTTTTCAGCGATCGGAGCGACTATAATCCTCAAAAGCCAATCCTTCTTGTCCTTGGCGGAAGCCTTGGCGCCCATCAGATTAACGAGCTTGTCGCAGAAAACCTTGACTGGCTTACAGAGCGCTTTAATGTCGTCCATCAGTGCGGTGCAAAAGATGCCGGCTCAATGCCAACAAATCACCCGGGGTATTTCCTGCATCCTTTCATCTACAAGGAGATGAGCGATGTGATTTCTGCGGCCGACATAGTCTTAAGCCGGGCAGGGGCAAACTCAATCTGGGAATGCTCTGTCCTTGGAAAACCTATGGTCCTCATTCCTTTGTGCGGAAGCGGAACCCGTGGAGACCAGGTTGACAATGCTCATTTCTTTGAGGAGAAGGGGGCCGCAGTCGTTCTCCTTGGTGAATATGCCGAGGCCGATTACTTAAAATCAGCCCTGGAGCGCATGAGCGACCCGACATTCCGCATGAACGCTTCCATAGCATCAAAATCCCTTTCCCAAGGGAAAAGACCCGCCCGGAAAATCGCAGAGCTTGTCTGGGAGGCCCTTAAATGACATTCACATTCATTGACATTGTCTTTTTCATCATAATTGCGGCCTTTGCCATAGTCGCCATGATTCACGGCCTCATAAAGGAGCTTTTCGGAAAGCTGGCCGTAATTGCCGGAGTCGTGGCTGGCTTTTATTTTTGTGGTCTCTTAGCCCCGCATATCGCAAAAATCATCAGGATTGCTGCTGTCGATGTGGTTCTTGCCTTCATCCTTATATTTATCACGGCTTTTCTTGTCGTAAAAATCATTCAGATTATAGTCGGTGCGATTTTCTCCGGCGAAATCATGAGGAGCCTTGACCGGGTACTTGGACTTGCTTTCGGTGCGATTGAGGGACTTCTGATTGTCTCCTGCATCCTGATTTTGCTCAAAGCACAGATATGGTTTGATTCTGATTCCCTCTTGTCCGACAGCACTGTGGCAAGGATTCTTCTTCCTTATCTTTCTCAGCCAATCTCATATATCCGGGGGATGCTCGCATAATGTTCGACAACCTTTTGTATCAGAACGCCTCGTCTCTCTTAAAAGATGACATATTGAATAACCGTTTGCCGGGCGCAATCCTTCTTTCAGGCCCCTCGTCAAGCGGAAAACTCACCTGCGCGCTTGAAATTGCCCGAATTCTTTCATGCTCGGGCGAAAATCCCTACAATCAGCGGGGACACTGGCTTTGTGAATGCCCCTCCTGCAAAAAAAACAAGGAGCTTTCGAACACGAATGTGCTCCTTGCAGGCCCCCGGGAATGTTCCCTTGAGATACTCGCCGCAAAAAAGGCTTTTTTACAGGCTGCCTTTGACAATTCAAGTTTCCTGACCGCCGTCCGCTATCTTTTTATCCGCTCGGTGCGAAAACTCACCATGCGTTTCTCCCAGGTCCTGTGGGAAGGCGACGACAAGCTGTCAAAGCTCAGCCCCATTATGGCTGCAATCGACGAGGACATGGAAAAACTCAACCCGGAAAAGCCCTTGCCGGACTCAGAAAAGCTTGAGAAAATCTGTGACTCAATCATAAAGAACTGCGACAAGCTTGAGTCTGCTTTTATGTACGATTCCCTTCCAATCAATCAGATTCGCCGTGCCTCAGCCTGGGCTCACATGAAGTCCGTCTCCGGAAAAAAGATTTTCATCATCGAAAACGCAGAGAGGATGCTTGAGAGCGTCCGGAATGCCCTTTTAAAAATCCTTGAGGAGCCGCCCGAGGACATGGTCTTTATCCTAACCACATCGAACAGGGGAGCCGTAATGCCAACGATTCTTTCCAGGGTGCGCACCTACAGCTTTACCGAACGGAGCGCAGTCCAGCAGAAGGAAGTCGTCCAGCGGGTTTTTCATGCCCGTGGGGATGAGGAAAATCTTCTTATAAACGATTATCTCCAGCTTTTCCTGCCGGTTAAACCTGCCGAAATCAAAAAATCCGCCTCATCATATTTCAACCACCTTATGAGCGGTCAGATTCCTCTTTCGGATACAGTCATAAAAGAATGCTCGGGCTTTGAGCCTCGTTTCCTTCTTAAAATCTTTCTGGTGAGTATCATGGAGGAGGCAAGGGGAAGCGAGCTGAGTCCCCGGAGGGCCGAAGTCTGTGCCAGAGTCGCCGAATTCTGCCGTGAATGCTACAATTCTGTCACCGTCTACAATATTTCGCCGGCTGCCACAATCGAAAAGCTCTCCAGGGATTTGTCCGGCGTGAGAAGGAGCCTGTAAAATGAAGGAATTTTCCCGCCGTGTCTCACAAAAGCTGGATAAGCTCACCCCCATGCAGATTCAGCAGCTTGTCGAAGACTGCTATTCCCAGACAGAGATTTTTGATTCTATCTTCCAGAGTCTTCCTTCAGGCCTTATCATTGTTGACGAGAACTTCTGCCTCATAAAAATCAACAAGGCGGCAGAGCGCTATCTTCCCTTCAAGACAAATCCCGAGGAGCCAAAGGAAAAATCCCCGGTCTGGAAGATAATCGACGACGAGGAAATCTCAAAATTCCTGCAGAATGCCTTTGAGGCTGACAAGACAAATATTTCTAACGAATACACTGTCGCCACCGCGTCCGGTTCTGCCCGTTTCATCGATTTGTATGTCACGCCCCTCGTTCAGAACCAGAATCAGAACAAGAATCTGATTGGCTCAATCATCCGAATCGACGATGTTACCGAAAAACGCAACCAGGAAGTCCTTCTTCACCGCATGGAAACTCTGGCCGGCCTTACAAATGTTGCCGCAAGCGTTGCCCACGAAATAAAGAACCCTTTGGGTGCCATTTCGATTCATATCCAGCTCATGCAGAAGGCCTTAAAGAAAAAGCGTGATGGAGACGGGCTTCTTCCGCCCCCAAAATACGCCGAGGACTACCTTGATGTAATCACCCAGGAAATTGAGCGGCTGAACAAAATAGTCGTGGATTTCCTTATGGCCGTACGCCCAATCTCAGCCAACCTGGAGCTGGCAAACCCAAACAAGATTCTGGACGAATTCATCTCTTTCTTCATGCCGGAATTCAAGGAAAAGCACATTCAGCTTGATTCGGAACTGTGCGGCTCTGATGTCCGCCTGCTTCTTGACTCTAAGCTTTTCCGTGAGGTCATAGTTAATCTTTCCCAGAACGCAATCTCTGCAATCTCGAAGAAATTCGACGACGAGGAGGGGCGGATTAAGGGCCGGATAAGCATAAAAAGCCGCATAGAGAACGAGCGCTACATCCTGACCTTCTCCGACGACGGAATCGGAATGGACGAGGCCACGGCCGCCCGGGTTTTCGAGCCTTACTTCACCACAAAATCCAACGGAACCGGTTTAGGGATGGCCATGAGCTACAAAATCATCAAGGAATTCTCCGGCGACATAACGGTCTCTTCGGCTCTGGGAGAGGGCACGGTATTCACGATTTCCCTGCCAGTGCCCCAGATGGAGCGCAAGCTTATTGAATTCAAGGACTGCACGGTCAGAAACTAGCAGAAATCATTCTTTGAAAAATATATAAAAATATCCTAAAAAAACCTTAAAATATCTTTGACAGATGGCAAATTGTTTAGTATCATTTCTATATGAAAAAGACAATTTTGCTTTCATTTGCATTATTTTTAGCAATTCCTCTTTTCTCAGAACCGGTTTTCTTTGCCGGCCTTCATGGGGATTTCTCTCTCCCCGGCATAACTACTTCCGAAAAGGTCTGGGGCTATGGCGGCGGAGCCAATGCCGAGCTTGGTGCCTATATCGGTAACTTCTCCACGGGCCTCCTTGCCGGTTTCTCAACTGTAAGTGACTCAGGCTCCCTTGTCGAAAAAGTACAGGAAATCAAAGTCGGGGCACAGGCCGGCTTTACCATCAATAAAGAGCACCTGTCTTTCCTCCCCAACTGGATTGGCTTAAGGCCCAATATTGCCGTCCTTGCTGACATTTATAATGCAGAAGGATACCGCTCTCAGAGCAAAAAGACTCTTGGTCAAAACGAAAAGTCCGACGGCATTGCCTTCGCAGGAGAGGCGGCATTTTTCATTGACTTCATCAACCTCATAAAGAGCGAGACCCTGCATGTAATTCCGGCCCTGGGCTACAGCGAGACAATCCGCCTCGAAGAAGACGGCCCTATTTTCTCAGGCCGTGTCTCACTTGGCCTTCGCGTCACATACACGCCTAAGAAAATCGATTATGACGCATGGCTGGCGGGCCTCAGCGGCGGCTCCCTCATGGTCAAAGCCCCGACCCGCTCAAAGCTCTTCTGTCCTGACGGCGACGGCGTTGACGATATCGTCGAATTTGACATCACCAGCGACGCAGACAAGCACGGCGGGGTTGCAAGCTGGGAATTCCGTGTTTACGACCCTGGCGACAACCTCTTCTACAGCCAGAAAGGCAAGGGCGAGATACCTGGCGACTTCGTATGGAGCGGCGAGAGCATCAACGGAGATGCTGTTGAGAGTGGATGTCTCTATCAGTATGTATGGTACATCAAGGCAAGGGATAATTCCGACGGATTCGTTCCTGGCCTGATTACAACAGGAATTATGATTCACGAGCGTGACGGAGCACTCACATTCTCCCTGTCTTCTATCCAGTTCGGTCCTGATACAGCAGGATTCGACAAAATTACCGAGGAACAGCTCAAGCGCAACCACGAACTTTTGGATCAGGTTGCCGAAATCCTCAAGAAATACTCTGATTACAATATCACCATCGAAGGCCACGCAAACAATGTCTCTGGCACTGAGCGTGAGCACCTCAAGGAACTTCTGCCTCTCTCTCAGAAACGGGCAGAGACAATCAAGCGTGAGCTTGTCAAACGAGGAATCGAAGCAGGCCGCATGACTCCTGTAGGACGAGGTTCAGAAGTCACGATTTCAACCAAGAAAGAAAACTGGTGGAAGAACCGCCGTGTTGAATTCATCATGGTCAAAAAGGGGGAATAGAGCATGAAGAACATCAAGAATAAATTTATCCCTTTACTGATTTCAATTTTCGCAGCAGTAACTCTCGGTCTTTCTGGCTGCATGGATTTGTTTGACGATAGTGAAGTTTCGACAGACAGAGATGTGAAATATAATGTTACTTATAAGGACGGTGTCGATGGTTCTATTACTGTTCCAGTTGATGATAAAAATTACGAAAGTGGAAGCCCTGTAACCATTGATTCAATGGTACCGGTGCGAAGTGGCGGCTATACATTCATAGGTTGGAAAAAGAGCGATGAGTCATCAGACAAACTTTACCAACCTTCTGAAGTCTTTATTATTGATGCAAGTGTAACTCTAACTGCCAATTGGAAAGAGAATACTATTGGTGGTGGTATTACCCTTGATGCTACTGAAGAGAAAGATAAAAGTCTTTACCTAGTAGCTGTTGCAGATGGTACAAATATCACAATAAAATGTGCTGCTGATTATACATATACTTGGTATATTGATGGAACACTTACAAATGTAGGTACTGGTGTAGAAATCGAAGAGGGTGGTATAAAGAAAATGAAATTTACATACCCTATCCCATCTACATTAAAAAAAGGTTATGTGGATATTACTTTGCTTGCGTATGCAGCTGGAAAGACTTATTCAGAAACCTTCTATGTATTACTAAAATAATAAGGAGATGATTATGTCTAAGAAAAATATTTTGCTAACGCTATCGGGTATTCTTTGTATGTTGTCGGCTCTATTCATCTCTTGTGATAATCTTGATACTCAAGAGGAGTGGGGCGAATCTCATTCTAGCGGAGTAGTTCATTTTTACATTTCGGAATATGAAGAAAATGAAATATATACAAGCCGAACAGTTCTTCCAACTTCAGTTGATAAAGACAACTTATATTTTACTCTTGCAGGTGCCTTGAAAGGAGAAACGAAAACCATCATCGAAAATACGGATGGGGACAAGGTTGAAAATATGTCGTATGACAACTTGACCTCTTCCGCTTTCCGTCTTGAGGCCGGAGAATGGGAGTTTACCATGCAAGGGAAAAGAAAGAATTTAGAAGAAAGTTCTCAAAAAATATCTTATACTACCTTGATTACTGGGGATGCAGAAGCCACCATCAAAAGTGGAGATCAAAATTCTATTATATTCTCTATGAAAGCTGAAAAGGATGGGCTTGGTTCAATTCGTATGGAGATAAATTGTGCGTTTGGAGCGGACTCAGAAAGTAGCTTATCAAGTCTAAATGCAAAACTCTATATTATTAGTGATGAGACTGGAGATGTTGCGGAAGATGCTACATACGAGGATTCCTGGTCTACTTCTGAAGAAAATCCTGTTTTCACTATTACTACAGATACTGACACTAAAAAAACATCTGTAGTGTACAAAAAAGATAATATTCCAAGCAAAACTTATTTATTCTCTATCACTTTAAAAACTACTTGTAATAATTTAGAAGAGGAAGAACTTGCAACATTCCATAGTGATGTTGTTAGGGTATCTCCTGGTTGCGAAAGTTATGGCTCAGTTGAAATTACACCTCGACAAGTTTATCCAATTGAATATGTACTTAAAACACCTGGTGGTGAGAATGCTGACTGGAAGTCAGGCGTTAGTTATCCAAAATATTATAGCCCATATGAACGAACGGATTTGCCTAATAGTACATGCCTTGTAAATACAACCGCTGCTTTTGTTTCTTGGTGTGCAGATTCAGAAGACGGTGCGACGAGCACCGATATTGCTAAGGGCAGTACTGGTGTTAAGACTTTTTACGCAAAATGGCGAACAGGTGGAATCTATGTAGATACACTAGAAGGTGATGATAGCAATGATGGTACTACAACTGCCACAGCATTTAAAACTCTTGCAAGGGCTTTGGAAGTACCATCAAGTCCTGATGTCGAATATAAAATTAATATTTCAGGTACAGTTGAAGTTGAAGATGGAGCAGCAGCTAAAGAAATCGGTATAGTTGCAATCAATTCGGCGAAGGCAAAAAGCATAACTCTTATTGGTTATAATAATAATCATACTGATAAGATTGTTCAAAAAACAGGTGTAACTGGTAAGTCAACTCTTAAAATTTTTAGTGATCCTCCAATACCAGTATATATTGAAAATCTCATTATCGAAGGTGGAGATGGAGACTCGGGTACAAAAAGCGGAGGTGCTATTTATGTAAGTTCTGCTGGTACTACCGTGACATTAGGTCAATATGTAAAGGTTACCGGTGGAACAGCTGATTATGGTGGCGGCCTTTGTGTTGATAAATCTGGGTGCGAAATAATAATAGACGGTGCTACAATTGAGAATTGTGGTATATCTGGCTCTCTTAAAGGTGGTGGTATTTATATCGCTTCTGGTAGTGACTTAGAATTCAAAAGTGGTGAGATAAAAAACAACGGTAATTCAGGAGTCTTAGGTGGCGGTATTTATTGTGAGGGTACAATAAGTATTCCTGATAATTCCACTGGTACAGTAACTGGTAATACAGCACTGAAAGGTGGTGGTATTTATTATGCCGGCAGTAATTCTGAAATAAACGGTTTAATTGTTGGTGGAGACGACTCTACGGATGGAAATACAGCAAAAGAGGGTGGTGCGCTCTACAATGCTGGAACCCTTACTGTTTCGGGGTCTGCTACAAAAGAATCTAGAATTGCTTACAATGTTGCTGATAGCGAGACCGATGCAGCTGGTGCTGGTATTTTCAATGACAGCGGCGCAACTCTCACATTGAAAGGCAAAGTAATCATTGATTCAAATGAATGTAAACACAATGATTCACTGAATGGTAATGGTGGTGGTGTCTACAATGCCGGCACTCTTACAATGGTGGCAGATGGTACTGATGTTCCAGCCATTTCAAGCAACAATGCAGTAAGTGGCGGTGGTGTTTACAATGTAGAAAGTACAGCAATATTCACCATGAGCGCAGGCTCAATCGCAAGCAACACCGCAACAGACGGTGGCGGCGTCTACAGTGCAACTTCTGCAGTATTCACTATGTCCGGTGGTACAATCGGCAGCAACACCGCAAGCACAAGCGGTGGCGGTGTGTATAATGCAGGAAGTATGTTCATGTACGGCACTGCTGTGGTGGGAGATGCTAGTGCAACTAGTGTGGCCTCAAAATCAGCGGGTATAGTAGCGGCCTCTAATAAAGCAACTGGTAATGGCGGTGGTATTTATAGTACTGGAACTTTGTATATAGGCTATAAAGATTCTAATAAAACAGTAGATGATGAATTTACTGGTGGTATATTCTATAACTATGCATCGAATGGTGGTGGTATTTATAGTTATGGTGGCTCAATGTATATTTCTCTGGGAACTGTTGCTTACAATGCAGTTTCAAGTAGTGGTGGTGGCTTATTCACAAATGGCACTTCTGAATTCGTTGGCGGTAATATTTTGAAAAATGAAGCTGACTCTGGCGGAGGTATATATAACTATGGTGGCAAATTAACATTGTCTGGTTCTATAACAGTAGGTGATTCTTCTGCGATCAGCTCTGCTACCGAAGACAATTGTTCAAACTATGCTACTCTTGGCGGTGGTGTATATAATAACGATAGTGCAGTTTTGGAATTCGGTTATGATAATAATTCATCTGGTGGCATATACTATAACTATGCGCCTACTGGCGGTGGTGTCTATAATGCAAACCCAAATAATATTGTAAGTCAAGCAGAATACATTGCCAATAATGGTGCTAGTTCTAGACAAGCTGAAACGGCAAACATTAAGAATCCGTAATTTTCTTTCACTACAGATTCTAAATATACCCCCAACCCTAAGCAGTCACTCACTCAGCAGTGGCTGCTTGTTTTTTACGGCACCTCAGGGGGGAGATACAAAGTTTAGAAATGTTTGTCTCGACTTCGATAGTGCAAACAGACATGTAGTCGGCTACCTCGGAACAAGCCTTGAGTTCGATAAGTGGCTCAACGAGTAATGTGTTTTATATAACAAAAATGCCCCTGCAGGTACGGCAAGGGGCTAAAGCACTAACAGCCGGCAAGCGTGAGATAATCGTGCGTGTCGGCTGTTCGTTATGTACATTTTCTGCTCCTAATTAATGCTAACGGCTTCAATCAATTTTTCTTCAGGAATGTTGAGAAGAGCAGCAACCTCGCTTAATGAATAGCGGCCGTCAGCAATCAAGAGTTTCGCATTTGCAATAGCGGTCTGCTGAGCACCCTCTGCGATACCAGAAGCCCTTCCACGAGCTTCACCATCCGCAACGCCCTGTTCATATCCGTATTCCATTGTACAGCGGTCGTGGAGTTCCTGGTCGAATTCTGTCAGCAAGCTGTTCGTTATGTACATCTTTTGCTCCTCAAAAAAGCCTTCCAAGAAATTGTGCTGGATGGCGTAGTTTACGGCTTCGTTGATGGCTTCGCTCGGGGGAAGGCCTTGGCGCTGGCTTTCCCGAACCCGGTCAACGAACTCTATGTAATGATACAACGACTCGCAGTTTTTTTGAATAGTTTTGTTATGATTTTTGTTGATGTTTATCAGTGTCGCGGTCCATTCAAACTCGCCGGAATCGTCTGGAATTTCAAATGCGTCTGAGAGCCTGTATTTTTTATTGTCTTCGATTTCAGTCTCGCCGTTGTAGAGAACGATGAATCTTGGCGATGGAATCTTAATCTGTGAGGACCCGAAAATGTCCTTCTTCTGGCGTTTGACTTCGTTCTGGTAGAGCTGCCCGAAATACATCAGTCCCCGAAGCGGCATGTTCGGATTGACTGTAGACTGGTGCTCGAAGAGGTTCATCTGTGAGTCCAGGAGGAAGGACAAGTCATTTTTCATGGTGAGGTAAATCACATTCTCGATTGTCGTGATTCTTAAATCCCCGATGTTGGTGTAATTCTTCCCTGTGATGGCGTTGTAGAGCGACAGGAGCCATCTTCTGCTGCGTTCGTCCTTGCCGCTGTAGATTATGCGGAAGAGGCTGTCCTTGTAGGCTCGGTTCATTGCGATTCCGTTGAAGCCGGGAATCTCCAGGTGGGTCACATTCTCTGTTTGTTCGATTTGTTCTTCTTTTTGATTTTTCATTGCATTTACTCCTATATTTTTCCTCGAAGAAAGTCCTTTCGTTTTCTTCTGTATATATATAGGTTTTAAAAATGCATTTTCGGCAGTGAATTGCGAAAATTCTTTGAAAAATGTTCTGGATGTAATTTACTTAGAATCATGAAAAACGGCGGTACTGCGGATTCCAGCCGTATGCTATTTGCTTAATTTGAAAACCCAATGCGTACCCGATTGAAAATCAAAAATTACGCATTGGGCTTTGCTTTTACGCTACCGTTACAACAGAATCAATGTTTGCAGTAAAGTAGGCCTTGCCCGGCTTGGTGACGATGCTCACATTGTAGCTGCCCGCTGCAAGTTCGCTCGGTACTGGCGAATCGACGACATTCGTGCCACGGCGGTTGTAGATTGAAAGGCGGGTGAGGCCACTTTCGTTCTCCAGGAAGACGCCCTGGTTTTCGTCGGTGATGTCGAAGGTGAGGTTCCGGCCATGCAGACGGAGCGTTTTTCCGGCAGTGACAGAAAGGCTTGCACTTTCGCTTGCATCGCTGTTGAGTGTGGTAATGCGGTAGATTTTGGCTTCTCCGGTGCTGTCTGGCGGAAGCTGCTTGTATTCAAGCTTTGAGCGAACATTCTTGGAAAGTGTTTCGTTTGCGTTGAACAAAAAGCCCAGCGTGTGGTTTCCTGTTCCAAGTGTAAAGCCGTCCTGAATGTTGGCGCAGGTTCCCGTTGCGTTTGCACGGAGCGATCCAAAGGGGAGAGTTACATTGTAGCCTTTTGCAAGGTACTTTGTAACGATTGTTTCCATTACCGAAAGCATACCAAGGTAGTCTGCTTCGGTAAACGAAGAGTTCCAGTCAGCCATTTCGCTTGCGAGCTGGCTCTGGCTTAAAGTTTGTGAGCACGAACTTCTAAAGCAGAAGCCGTCTTTTGATTCATCTGTAATTAGAAGATTCTTTACAGTTTTAATGTTTAGCATTTTCAATGCCCTCCATAATAAATTAAACGAGTGAATTTTCAGAACAACGCCTGAAAATATTTTTTGACAAGGAGAGCCATTTCGTGTTATACTGTTTTCATTCGACAAGAAAAGAGAATCACACTGTGGCTCTCGACCAATGGAAGCTTGTTTGGTAAGTGTTGGCACACTTATTAAAACAGGCTTTTTTTATTCGCATACGCTTTTCATGCCACCTCCTTTTTGTTAATCGCATCCTTTATTCCCTGTACAAGGAACGGCTTACCAATCGTCTTTACTACTGTCTGACCAACATGAAACTGCTGCTCAATCATGATAAAAAGCGACATGGTAAGGGCAAAGCAGGTTGCTTCCACTTCGCCGCTTATACTTTGCTGGGTGTGTCGCATTAGTATATGGGCGAACTCATGGAAAATAATGTGCATGCACTCAGAAGCATTCCGCTTGTCGTTGTAGGCAATCATGCGCCTCTGCTCACCGCTGACAGGATCGGGGAACACGGCACACACACCTTCGTTCCAAAGGCTTAATGAAATCTGCGTGAACTTCTCAAGATTTTCGGGATTGAAGGATGAGAACTTCTTGAGTTTTATCCCCATGTCCGAAATCATCTTTTTGTAATCAAAGTCTTCTTTGTAATATTCCCGTTCGCTCAAGGTTTCTATTACGAGCAGGATAATTTCGTTCACACGCCAGGGCGGAAGTACATACGGCATTCCGTCCTGCATAGTCGTCGTGAGCGTATTTTTGGCAGGCCTATTGCCGCCGATAAATTCTTTAACACATCCTGTACAATCTTCAGCTTCGTCCATTAAGCCTCCTGTTCCTAATTCTCCGGACTGTTGTACTCGTCCATGAGGATTTTCATCAAGTCTAATTTTTGATTTTTGCTCAAATCATCTTTGCTCGAAGCGAGCAGGATTTTGAGCTGATCATAACCATACTTATTGTCGTTCCCAATAAGATAGTCACTGGTGGTGTGAAGTGTGTTCGCAATGTTCGCAAGCACATCCGTTCTGGGCAGCCGGTCACTTGTCATGTACCTGCTGAATGCTGCCTCTGTAATACCGCAGATTTCGCAGAGCTTTTTCTGTGAATAGCGGTTTTCCTTCATTAAATCTTTGACCCTCCTTGAAAAAAGATTTTCTTTTTTTGCTTCCATAAACAGCCTTCTCCTATATTAGGCTAAAATTATGAAACCTTTGTTGGGTTTCCGCTTTATTTGTTGCAGGGCGGGAGCAGAATATTCGCCTTGCATATATGATAATATTATACTTTCGGTTAATAGTCAAGTAAAATATAATGAAAAATATACCGAAAGTATAATTATTTGTATATAACGCTCGATATGATGTTGTGCGATGGTGGAGAAAATGTTCTGCGACATTCAGTATTATCTTTTTGGGTGTGCGGCATTTTACGAATGGACGCTCAGTAAAATGTCTTTGGACGATGAGGAAAGTATAGTGTGTCGTTAAAGATTTTAGCGACAGGCGGGCAAACTTCACGCTTATGCAGATGTGCCGAATGGTGGGGGAGGTGAATCCGGAGGAGTGGTTTATGAATGAAATGTCTAATTCGTAATGCACAATATGCAATTATCAGCAAGAAGAACATCATTCAACTATTGAACAAACACCTTGCCGACAGATTGTTATTGCTTTATACTAAACATTACGCACTATAGTACGATAAATAGAAAGGGAGGACAGAAATATGGCTAACTCAGAACTCATAAAAAAACTGATTACTGCTCATTATGAAAATGATTCAATAAAATTCCGTTCTGCTGTCCTTCAGATTGCAGCGGCAGAGTCTACCGCTGGTCATGCGAACCTTGCTGAATCGTTAAAGAATCTGGCAAAAAAAGGAAATGCTAACGCTTCTATTTATCAGATAAAACCTGCAGATGGGCTTTGTGATGTTGTGATTCCAGATAATCAGGAAAGTGAACTTGTAGTTTCTGAAGATGTGAGAATACGGCTTGAAAGAATCCTGAATGAATATAGACAGAGAGAGAAGCTACGAAGCTACGGACTTAAGAACCGGACGAAAATTCTTCTTGAAGGTGAACCGGGAACTGGCAAAACGCTTACCGCAACCGTTCTTGCTGGGGAGTTACAAATTCCTTTGTATATTGTTCAGATGGACAAGCTGATAACTAAGTTCATGGGTGAAACTAGTGCGAAGCTCCGTACTATTTTTGAACAGATTTATTCTGCTCGTGGGGTTTATCTGTTTGACGAATTTGATGCAATCGGTGCAGACCGTTCCCTTGATAACGAAGTTGGTGAAATGAGAAGAATTTTAAATACTTTTCTAAAGTTTATGGAAGATGATGAATCTGACAGTATAATTTTAGCAGCTACAAACAATAAAAAAATGCTTGATAATGCTTTATTCCGCAGATTTGATGATGTATTGCATTATACCCTGCCAGATGAATCACAGATACGACGACTATTTGAAATGAAGTTATCTTCGTATTATGAACCATATATTATTACAGAAAAAGTTATTGAATCTGCAAAAGGTTTAAGTCATGCAGAAATAACTCGTGTTTGTGAAGAATGTTTGAAAAATGTAATTTTGACAGATGGAAAACTTACTTCAGAAATGATAATGGGTTATTTGTGTGAGCGAACAGTATCATACGAAATTAAAGGAGCATAATTTTGTCCGCTCCCCAAAAACACATTATTCTATCTGATACAAAAGAGTCTAAAAAGTTTTCTCCCGTAACAGGTGGTGGTAACGAAAATCTGCCGCATTATAATCCTTTTGAACATGGAGCAGATTTGTTGGCTCAGTTTGAGTCGTTGTGGCGAAAAGATGAAGACCAGCGGGAAAATCTTTCCGCTGTCAGAACAAGAGGTGGAACCTATATCAGTTTTACAAGTGCAGAAGATATTTCGCTGAAACTACAAACTCTTGAACAGCAAAATAAAGGTGTCCGTCTGTTAAATGCGACTTTCCTTCCTGAGTCAAACAAGGAAAAGGCTGTTGTTTTTCTTCCTGATACGCATAAAGATTTTTATGAGAAAAAAATAGAATCGTATAGGACAGAAGTTACATTTAAAGGTAATCCCAAGCAGGCTGATTTTGCAGGACGAATACAAGAAATTGCTCTTACTAATGCAAAAGATTTCTGGTTGGATGATATAAGCCTTTTCCCAAGGGAACAAGCGATTTGGTGTGAAATTTGGATAGCTTTTGAGCAGAAGGAAGCTGATACGCAAAAATTTTTTGACCTTTGTACTTCTTTGTCTATTGAGCATAGCAAAAAAACAATAACCTTTCCTGAGCGCATTGTTACTCTCTGCAGGGTGAACCAAGAGGATATTCAGAAGCTTGTTAATTCTACAGGCTGTATTGCAGAAATCCATAAGGCAAAAGAACCTGCTTCACTTTTCATTAAAGATGGAGATGCAAGAAAATGGACTACAGAATTAAAGTCTCGTTTACAGAAAGGTGATTTGAATACAAGAATTTGTATTTTAGACACTGGCTTAAATAGAAATCATCCGTTATTAGAAGATGTTACAAATGACAGAACGGTTCAATCTGTAAATGATTCATGGACTGCTGCAGATAATAAAGGACATGGCACTGCAATGGCCGGAATCTGTGAGTATTTTGAGCTTGAAGATAAATTGCTTTCATCAGAACCTATAGTGCAAGATATAGCGATAGAATCTGTAAAAATTCTACCTGACATTGGGGAGAATAATAGAGAATTACTTGGTAGTATTACTGAAGATGCCGTAAATATAGCTCAAGCAACCATTAATGATGTAAACAGAATCCATTGTATGGCCGTTACCCAGAAGGTCTCTATTGATGAATTGAGAAATCAGAAAGAGATAGGAAAGCCTAGTTCATGGTCTGCGAAACTGGATAATATTATTTCTGGTTATGAAGATAATCAAAAGAAGATGTTTGTTGTTTCTGCTGGTAATGTAAGCCTTGACGATTTGAATAAATACAAATATCCAGATGCAAATTATGCACATTGTGTTGAATCTCCTGCGCAAGCATGGAACGCATTAACGGTTGGTGCTGTAAGTACAAAGATTCGAATAGAAGATGAACAGCTTAAAGATTATAAGCCTGTTGCAGAAAATGGAGCTCTCTGTCCATTTAGCTCTACCTCAAATAATGAAAATTGGGGCAAAGACTGGCCGATAAAGCCGGAAGTTCTTTTTGAAGGTGGCAATGCGATTTATAATGGTTCGGCCTATGATAGTTGCCATGCTACTTCTTTGCTTACAACGAGGTATCAATTTCTTCTAGAACCTCTTACAACGATAAATGCGACAAGTGCTGCTACGGCTCAAGCTTCTTATGTTGCTGCTATGCTTCATAAAGAATACCCGGAACTTTGGCCGGAAACTATCCGTGGGCTTATAGTTCATTCTGCCGAATGGACACCAATAATGATGAGTACGTTTCCAAATATGGATAAAAAGACTGATGGAAGAAAAAAACTTGTTCATACCTATGGTTATGGGGTTGCTAGTCTTGCACGGGCTAAAGACAGCTATAACAATGCAGCTACAATGATAATACAGGACGAATTGCAGCCGTTCTTGTATGAAGGTCGTGATGTGAAACTCAATGAAATGAATCTGCATTCGCTCCCAATACCAAAGGAATTTCTACTTGCTTTAGGTGATGCCAGTGTAAGGCTGAAAATAACACTTTCATATTTTGTTGAAGCCTCTCCAGATTCAAAAGGGTGGCAAGCTGATTATAAATATTCGTCTTGTGGATTGCGTTTTGATATTAATGGTACTACAGAAGACAAAAATGCTTTTTTGAGCAGGATTAATAGAGCAAGCCGCAAAGAAGATTATGAAAAACCCGTAAACAATCCAAATTCTGACCGCTGGTATTTAGGGGCACAGAATCGTGATGTAGGCTCAATTCATAGTGATTTTTGGCAGGGGACTGCTGCTGAATTGGCAGAAAGCGAATTCCTGGCTGTTTTTCCTATAAGTGGCTGGTGGAAAACAAGAAAAAAACAGGAATCCTTTGGAAAGAAAGTTCGCTATGCTTTGATTGTTTCATTAGATACTGAAATTGATGCGGATATTTATTCTGCAATACAGACAGAAATTGCAAATAGAGTTAAAATTTCTATTAAGGTGTAATAGTTAAAAATGCTGCTGGATATTTTTAGCTTTTCCTATTTTGTAATTGTTGATGATTCAGAATCTTTTTCTCCTTTTTGTGGATTTGGTGAAAATATCTTAACAGCAAAAAATGAAATCCTAAAAATCTTGCCTTTGCCTAAAAATATTGCTGAATTAGGAAAAAATAAAAAGAGTAAATTTCAAAAACGACTTTTTCTCCAATCCGCACATTGTATATTTCCAATAAAGTATACTTCGTTTTGTACATCTGATTTTGAATTTCCTTGTTTATTACCTGTGGTTATTTATGATGAAAATAGGTTTTCGGAAATACCGACAGTAATTGCCAAGCGTAGAAATCAACCTTTTCTTTTGGAATTGAAACAAGATGTGACTGATAAAGATTTTATAGATTTCTTTTTTGAAAGAATAAAAGTCTTTCAAAAACTACATAGTGATGATGTATCATATGAGATTGTAGCTAATTTGGAAAAAGAACAAGAAGAAAAAAGTTCAAATGAAATTGTTTATAAAAAAATTCAACTTCATGGAACAGTATCATTCT
>CAMOEE010000006.1 GCA_946611835.1 uncultured Treponema sp.
CGGGACTACAGCATTCATACAGAAAACGAACCTGTTCGAATAGAAATGTATCCGAATCGAATTGAGGTTTCAAATCCGGGCGGATTATACGGGCGACTTACTCTTGATGAACTTGGAAAAACTAAGGCAGATGTGAGAAATCCATTTATTGCCGCTGCTCTGGAAATCTTGAATACGACAGAAAACAGATATTCTGGTATTCCTACAATTTATGCAGAAATGAAAAAGGCGGGATTACTAGAGCCTAAATTTGAAAATACAAGGGGTACATTTAAAGTTACTCTCTTTAATGAAAAAAGATCTGAAAATCGGTTAACTGAAGAGATAATAGATTTTTGTCGGAAACCAAGATCAAAAGAAGTTCTTGCAAGACAGTTTGGCTTTGACGAAAAGCATCCTGCGTATTTTGTGAAGAATTACATAATTCCGCTTATTGAGGAAGGAAAACTGAAATACACAATTCCTGAAAAACCGCAAAGCAAAAATCAGCAGATTGTAGTTGCGGAGTAAGCCACCCCTAATGAATCCTTTTATGCTAAAGGGAAATAGTTGACAATAAAGTCCTCGCAGATATTCCTGAATGTATAGCAGGAAAATCTCCTTGCTTCCGGGCTGAATCACTCTCCCCGCCTTCTTCGGATAATCATAAAAATCACGATTGGCGCTCCGAAAAAGGAAGTGACCGTGCTTATGCTTAGTTCCATGGGCGAAAAAAGGCTGCGGGCAATCAGGTCACATACAATGCAGAAGACGGCACCGCCCAAAAATGAGGCCGGAATGACAAGAAGGGGCTTTGCCGTAGCCAAAAGCTGTTTTACCAGAAAGGGAACGGCAATTCCAACGAAAGAAACGGGTCCTGCAAAAGCTGTGACTGTCGCAGACAAGAGGCTTGAAAGAAGAATCAGTATTGGACGGAAGATTTTTGTGTTCACGCCCATAGTCCGGGCATAACTTTCCCCCATGAGATAGGCTCCAATGGGCTTTGCGAGAAAAAAAACAGCGGTAAAAGCCGTAAGAATCAGGACTGCAGAAAAGCTACAGTCGGCCAGGTCAAAACCAGAAAAACTCCCCTTAGACCAGTTGTGAAGATTGGCAATGTCGGCATCCTCGGCAAAGGCGATAAAAAAATCCGTAATGGCAGAAGTGACATAGCCAATCATAATTCCGGCAACCAGAAGAGAGCCGATGTGATTCACCCGCTGAGCGAAAAGAAGAATAAAGCCTGTGGAAATAAGTGCCCCCAAAAAGGCCGAGGCTAGCAGTGAAAAGGAGGAGACTGCGATTCCGTTTTTGAGAAAGAAAATCATGCTGGCGGCGACGCACATTTTAGCCCCAGAAGAAATTCCAAGGACATAGGGACCGGCGATGGGGTTCTGAAAATAAGTCTGGAGCAAAAAACCTGAAAGAGAAAGCGCTCCCCCAAGCAAAAAGGCCATGATAAGCCGGGGAAGCCGAATCTGCATTATGATGTTGACTTCCTGAGGGGGGAAGGAAACTTCACTCCCCCTCGAAAAGATTATGGCAAAAATTCGACCTGGAGAAATTATGACCGAGCCCGTACAAAGGGAAAGAACCGCCGATGCCAAAAGGAGCAGAAAAAAAAGAGAGAAAATTACTATCGTACGGTTTTTTGTCATTTAGTTTTCCGGGAATCCTGTTATTCCTGAAACTGGTCAATCTGGCGGCCAATCTCCACGATAGAATTTTCCATGAGGGAAGAAAGCTCGGAAAGGGTCTCGCCTGTTCTGGCGATTTTTTCGGTACTCTCTTTCATGTCGTCCATGCCCTGCTTCATCAGGCTGGTTTCTTCCTGCAGATTACCGACCTCAGACATAATGACACGGCTGTCAGTGTTCATCTCCTGAGAGGCTTTCTGAACCTGTGTGGTGCTGTTGTTCATTCCCTGCAGGGCATCCGTAATCTGGGCTGAGCCAGCCTGCTGCTCCTCCATGGCCGCTTTTATCTGCTGAACGAGATTGTCCGTTTCGTGGATTTCGTTGGCCAGGTGAGCGTATCCCTGAACGCCCCTCTGGGTTGCCTCAACAACGGTGCCGATTGTGGTCTGGATTCTCTTAAGCTGCTCGCCGATTGTCTTTGACTGGGTTGAGGAAGTCTCGGACAATTTTCGGATTTCGTCAGCAACGACTGCGAATCCCTTTCCTGCCTCGCCCGCATGAGCTGCCTCGATTGCCGCATTCATTGCGAGAAGATTCGTCTGCTCTGCGATTGATGCGATGACAGTGTTTGCCTCGCTCAAAAGTTTAGACTGATTTTCAATTTCGCTGATTTGATCCTGCAATTCTTCCTGAGTCTTTGCTCCGCTTTCTGCGTCAGACTCAAGTTTTCCGAATGAAACTGCCATTTTATCAACATTGCGGTTTACTTCACCGATGTTGCCAATCATCTGCTCAACGGCACTTGAAGCCCCCTGCACTGCCCTTGCCTGCTCGCCGACAAGTTTTTCAAGAGAAGAGATTCCCGAGAGAATCTTGTTGATGCTGCCAGCAGTCTGCTCCACGCTCTGATTCTGGGTGCGAAGGTTATCGCTCATTCTGCCAGTGCTTTCGGTGATGAGGGAAATTGCCTGAGCCGTCTCCTTTGTTCCGCTCTTGAGACTTTCGCCGGCCTGACCAAGTGAAACGCGGGACTGTTTCATGCTTTCGATGATACCCTGCAATCGCTCCGAGAAGGTGTTGAAGCCATGTGAAAGCATTGAGGCCTCAGTCGTGAAAAAGTCCGGATATTTCTTTGAGAAGTCACCGTGGGCAATCAGCTCACAGCCGGAAGAAATGATTTTAAAGCATTTTGCGACTCTCTTTGAGAGAATGATATCGCCCACAATCATAATGAAAATAATTATCACCAATGCCGCAAGGAGAGTAAGAATCTGCATGATTGACTCACCTGAGAAATCAGAGACAGGGCCTTCAGTTACGATGAACCAGTCCGTGCCTTCGATTTGATGAACGCCATAGAAAGAAGAGCCTTCAATGAAGGACTTTGCTTTTCCGTCCAGGTAAGCGGCCTTTGAGTATGTCTTGAAATTGACGGAATCGAAATAGTTCTTCGTCATAATGGCGCTTGAATCAGGATTTGTGAGGAAAAGACCTTCCTTTGTGACAAGGTAGATTTTGCTGTTTTCGGAAAGCTTGATTGACCTTACGGCCTCAGAAAGACCGTCAAGAACGATGTCAAAGGCAGAGACACCAATCAGAGAGCCTTTTTCATCAAGAACACGGTAGCTGATTGTAACGATAAGTTTGCCTGTGTTCACATCGCTGAAAGGCTCTGTGTAGCAGATTTTATTCTGATTATTGACGGCATTTTTGTGCCAGAGGCGGGACTGCATGTCAAAGTTGGATGGAGCTTCCCAACCTGAATGGGAAATAAGGGTTCCGCCATCCCAAATCTGTTCTTTAGTGGCATAGTATAGGAGGAAATCGTTTGAAAGCCCCTTGCCCATTCTGGTTATAACCGACTTCATTGTGTCACGGTTATCATTCAAAGATGGAATTACATTTGAAAGGTCAACGACCATATTATTGTATTGACCAAGAATCCCGTTGATTTCTTTATCAAGGGTTTCCATCGTCTGCCCTACTGAATTGATACAAGCCTGCTTGATTCCATTCAGCATTACAATCATATAGGAAATGCACAAAAAAGCAGTTACAAACAACATTGAACCAATTGAACCAACCAGAACTTCTGCCATAAGTGACATGTGTTTTCTGTTTTTCATCAGACCTTCCTTAGCACGACAAAGATGCTACATTTTATTTTAAGATATTTCCGACTTTTTTTCCACTGTTTTTAATTAATCTTCTCCAAAAAAGACATTTTTCTCTCTGCTCCGCTTACGATTGCCCTTAAATCAAGAATCATGTCGCCGATTCTGTCCGTTGCCTGATAGAGATATTTCCCGGTAACCCAGACCTGGTCATTTTGAAGGGCCTTGAAGTCGGCAAAAAGAGGACTTCTTGAAAGAAGGTCGGCCTTGCTGCGGAGAGAATTGTCTATCGAGGAATTGTAAATCAAGATGTCAGCGTTCGCACACTGGGCGTAGAACTGCTCCATTGAAACAGTGACCGAGGGTGAAGAAGATTTCCTTGTGTTCTTAAAGGCATATTTGCCGCCCGCCATCTCAATCATTTTGACGATATAATCCTCGCTGCCACGGATTACGACCATACCGTTGCCAGTTATATAGAAGAAAGCGACACTTTTTGGTGAACTGGATGCTGAATCAGGTTTTTCAGCCCGGGAATTCTTTCCGTCATATTCCTTATTTTCGATTTTTGTAATCTGACCTTGAAAGAAGTCTTCGGCCACATCAAATTTTCCGCACATGAGACCGTAGAGCTTAATCCACTCCATGCGGCCGAGGGGATTTTCTTCGTAGCTTGATTTGTCGACGAAGACCGGGATTCCCAAAGCCTCAAGTTTTTCCTTGATTTGCGGAGTATGGTAAATCATCGTTGACTCGATTGAAAGCGAGCATTTTTCCTTCAGCAAAAGCTCGAAATCAGGAGCGTTGTATTTTCCGGCGTAGAGGATTCTCCCCTCCTCCATAGCCTCTTTTGCCTCGTCCACAAGCCAGTCCTTTTTTTGAATGGCAGAGAAACGGATTGAATCAAGGGAGCCAAGCCTGCTCCACAAAGCCATGGCAGAAGATGCACAGAGATAGGCGTTCGTGACGGGCGTTCGGATTATGGTGATTTCAGGAGGAAGATTTTTGGGAAGAGAGGATTCTTTCGGAAGAAGAAGATAGCGGTCACTGTCCGCAACTGTGACCAGGAAAGTGGCTGAATTGTAGGCATCGATTTTGAGCTGTTTTGCGTATTTTAACGAAAGAGATTTTTCGTAGGAAAGTCCTTCGATTTCAAGCGGCGAATCGCTTTTGGGAAGAGCCTTCGAACAGGAGACAAAAATCAGCGGAATCAAAAAGATTGCTAAAAAGATGTTTTTCTTCATTTAGCTTTATGATAGCAGATTTTCATCTTCCTGTGCTACAAATAATTACCCTATTGAGGGCGTTCATCCAGAATCACTCGCCAGCTCTGGGCAAGCATAATGAAAGTAATTACCGAACTTAAGAAAATGAAGACTACAACAATAAAGTCTGTCTGATTTTCATTGAATCTGCTAAAGAAATATCCGTTATGTGCAAAAGGAACATATAACCAGAGAAAAGCTGTAATGGTTCCGAGAAAATTAAAAAATGTTCTGCGCGAGAAATTGTTTTTTGTAAGAATTTTCAGAGCCCAGTCCAAAATAATGACGATTACGAGAAACTGCAGGAAAATCGGAAAGATTTTATTAAAATCAAATTTTACGAAGACGCAAATTCCTGCCAAAGCCACAATCGCAAAAATCCGTTTTGCTCTGAAAGATTTCTTTGTCTTGTAAGAAAGGAAATACGAAAGAAAGCAGATTATGTAAAAACAAAGTATCAGGGTGTAAAACAGGGCGTTACTTCTGTTCTCATCAAACCCATTTTTGTAGAATCTGTAATCCTGCGGAATGAATTTGTCAAAATCTGGTTCGCTTGTTATCGTAACCTGAATGTCTGTATATTCAGGTTCCTTGTTTTTATCAAGATTCTCATTTTCTTTTTTTGTAAATCGGCCTGATTTTCTGAAACGGACAGGAGAAACCTTTCCTTCCAGAACATTGTTAATTGCATTTACAACTGTAAGTCGTACTTGCTCAAGTTCTTCTGCGGTTTTTGGGGTGTATTCTCTTTTTCGAGTTCCGTCGTTATTTGTTTCTGGAAGGGAATATTTTTCACTTCTGTAACAATATTGTTCAGCATTCTCTCCGTTCAGAGTGTAAGTACCTTCCACATTCCCTTTGTAGATGATTTTTGGCGCATCACATTCAATTGAGTCTTTTGATTCTAATTTCCAGCCCTTGAAAGAAAGCTCGTCTCGGATGCGTTCAGAAAGTTCATCCCTTGCGACGAAATCATTTTTGAAGTTCCTCGAACGAAGATCGTCCCCTTCTCCTTGCAACGAAATAAATTTTTCAGCGGCAAGATTTTCCATCTTCTTTGAAAGAGAGTTGAATTTAACCGAGTTATAGACAGAAAGTCCTGTAATAACTCCCATACCTGCGCAGATTATTGCTGCGACAGAAAGCAAGATTTTGTTTGCGTTCTTTTTCATGTTTTGCCTTCTCCTATAATATAATTACATCTATTTATAACTAGCCCCGACGCTAGAGAAAGTTGACAGATTCGTGGAAAAATTCTTGATTTTATGCTAGAATTTTTCCATGAAAAAAATTGTTTTCGCCGACATCGCAATGAAAGAAGAACTCAAAGCCGTATGTTACAAGGGTACGGGAAATGCTTTCTGTGAATATGAAAAAGCCGTTGTATATCCGATAAATGCAATTCTTGCGGAAAAACTGCAGAAAGATGATGAAGTAAAAGTCGTTCTGATTCAGACAAAAGGCGATGAAAAAAGAGTTGCCGAAAATACGGAAATTTTCAAAAATGAACTTGACGGCATCAATCAAACTATTGGGGCAAAAATCATTTATGAATATGTAGAGTCTGATTTTGACGAATCAAAACCAAATCATGAAAAACGAATCACTGCAATGCTTTCAAAAATGGAAAATGGTGCGGAACTTTACGGAGACATTACTTTCGGACCACGAACCGTTCCAATGGTCATGCTTTGCGCCTTTGCATTTGCTGAAAAATTCTACGATGCGGACATCAAAAAAATCATTTATGGCAAGGTGGATTGGATAAAAGGCGAACCAAAGAATCCTGAGCTGTATGACATCACTTCTTTGTACTATCTCAATTCGCTCACATACAACATGCAGTCAAATTCAGCTGAAAAAGCCTTAAAATCGCTCGAAACATTCTTTTCTCTTTGATTAGGACACAATATGGAAGAAATCAAAGAGAACGGATTTTGTGAAAAGATAGACAAAATTCACAGGCAGATACAGGAAGAACAAAATCCAGGCGAAAAGAAAATCCTCTCACAAAAACTTATCGTTGAAGTCTGGAAGGAAGTGAACTTAAAGTGGTCTCAAAAGTATCGGATTGAGGATTATAATCTTGAAATCACAATGACGACGCAAAACTGCCTTAAAAACTTCGATTGCACAAAAAATAAAGAATTCTCACACTATCTGCTAAAAGCATTAAAACAGGAACTTCAGAAAGCAGAAAGAAAAGAACAAAAAATCACACACAACGAGACCGCTATCGAACAAGAATCAAACGCTGACAAGGAAATTTCACTTTTAGATAAGATTTCGTTAAAAGCATGTGAAATTCATGAAAACACCCCCGAAAAAAACATTTTGCTTTTATCAATTCTGGAAAATGAATTCAAAAAATATGATGAAGCGATGAAGTCGGAATTAAAAAACAAGAAACTGGAACAAAAGACAATAAAAACAGAATCTGCATTGCTTACTCAACTTCTTCTGCAGGATTTGAATAAAGCAAGTTTTGGCGGTCTGGAAAATAGAATAAAGGTTTTCGCTCAAAAATATCACTTTATAAATCCAATAATCTGGGAAAACTTCTTTACGAATAGAATTCTTCCGACACAAACAGAAGTCGCAATTTCATTCGGCTACACAAAATCTCGTGCAAGGCACATTCTGGACGGCTTTTTTGAGCGAATTGAAAAATACAATAACATGTGAAATAATACACTCATGTACAGTTTGCAGGATTTGTCGGAACATCTTAAAGAAACTCACGGTCTCCCGGTTCAAGAAAATCAGATTCAAGATTTGCGGAACATTGGCTATTATCACGGGTACAAAGGGTATCGGTTTATCCGAAAGTCAAACAGCCCGATTAAATTCACCGCATTCTCACAGATAGTTTCTCTCAATAATTTTGACATGCAGCTAAAGGGCTTAATTTATCCAAATCTCATGTTCATAGAAAATGCCTTGAAAAGCTATGTTCTGGAAGCGACGCTTGCGGAAGTACAGAGCGAAAGGCTCTCTGACATTTATAAGGAAGCCCTCACCTATTATAAAGATGAATTTCAACAAGGCAGCAACAATTATAAAAAAGAATTTAAAAAGAGAATGGATTTGGAAATGAAAATCAACTCTTCCCTTACACGCGACTATATGCTGGGGAAAGATTTCGTCAATCATTTTTATAATCAAGACCGGGACATTCCGATTTGGGCTGCATTTGAAAGCCTTACCCTGGGTGAATTCGGCAATTTTTATTCATGTGCAAATAAAAAGATTCGCGAAGCTGTTTCTAAGCAACTGAATCTTCCAAAGAATTTTGATGATGACGGCTTTTTACTCGCAGATATAATTTTTGCCCTCAAAGATTTACGGAACGCAATAGCACATAACGGTATAATTTTCGACACACGCTTCGCAACACAAAAAGTGCCAGACCGCATAAAGAAAATGCTTGAACAGGAACTTAATATAAAGACCCTTGATTTCAACTACATTGTTTCTTATATCGCATTGATAATTTTTCTTCTGAACAGAATGGAAGAATCAAAGCGATGCAAGAGTCTGGTACGCGAATTCCTGACCTTGCAGGAAATGCTGAATAAAATGCCTGTAGGTACAAAAATGCAGGTCAGAGGCGCAGAATTTGAAACTGTCATAAATGCTTTGGGGAAAATCCTTGGTGTTGACTTTTTCCCCAAAAAATAATACATTAAGCCTAGTTTACGGTGGAGCTTTCGGGCGACACTTAAGAAAGGAGCGGATGCGTTCGGCTCCTTTATTTTTTTTAAAATGGCCAGCCGTTATTTAAAATCTCTTTTTCGGAAACCAAAAACTCCATTGAACGCTCTTTTTTCTCATATTCAATGCCGTTCTTATATCTATCAGACAAAAAAACTACTTTCTGATTTTTTGAGCCTACCCAATCTCGTACAGAATCGGGCTGAGTCCTATCGTACAAACCGTCAACGAGAATGTCCGTATTTGCCAAAAGTTTTTTTACAAACAAATCATCAGTTTTCAAAAGAGTTTCGTACAAAAATCCAGTAAAAACCAAAACAGAAAGATTGTTTTTTCTGCACCATTCTGCAACAAAACTCAATCCTTCTGCCTGTAAAAGAGGTTCGCCACCAATGAATGAAACCCCTTCTATATCAAAATCACCTTTTGATTTATGAATCAGATGAATCAAATCATCGGCTTCTACAATATGAGCTTTTTTGAATTCCTGCATTTGCTGATTGCAGCAGTCAGGACATCTTTGTTTACATCCTTGAACCCACAAAGCAAAACGCTTTCCAGGGCCTTCGGATTCAGTACAAAGTCTGACTGCCGCAAGATTCAAATATGATTTCATTATTTACGCAAAATCAAATTCAAAAATCGACTTTGTAAGCGTGATTTTTATTCTTCGCCCCTCTACCCCATCAGAACGCATAAAAATCCATTCAGCGAGCGGATTCACAATAAAAGTTTCTATTGTATTTAAAAGACCACGACCTCCGTTTGCTATTCCCGCTTTTTCGGCGATAAAAGCAAACGCTTCATTTTCATCATCAAATTCCAGAATTGCCTTGTATTTTTCCTTGACAAAATTCTCAACGGCAATAAATTTCGTTTTTGCGATCTGAATAAATACATTCGGGTCACTGATAAAATTGAAAGCCACAATATTGTCACCGATTCTGTTTAAAAGCTCAGGACGTTTCAATTCTGTTACAAAATGTTCTTTGACTTTTGAGACAAAAGTTTCGCGAATCTGCTTTGAATCCATACCGCTCGGATTTACATCTGCGGCACCAATATTAGATGTAAAAATAATGATTGTTTCTGCAAAAGAAACTGTCTCTCCCTTGCCATCGGTAAGCCGACCGTCTTCTAGGATTTGCAAGAATTTATCGAGAATTCGCCCATGCGCTTTTTCAATCTCATCAAACAAGATTACGCAAAAAGGCTTTTCTTTTACGGCATTTGTAAGCTGACCACCTGCCTCGTAGCCGACATATCCCGGAGGCGCACCAACAAGTCGCTGGTCACTCTGCTCATGGTTGTACTCGGACATATCAAAACGGATACAGGCATTTTCATCACCGAAAACAAATTCCGCAAGAGCCTTTGCAAGCTCTGTTTTTCCAACACCGGTCGGTCCAACAAAAAATAATGTTCCTTTCGGTTTTTTCTGTTTTGCAGAATGTTGTAGACCTGAGAATCCTGTATACGCACGGATAATCACATCCTTTACCTTGTCGATTGCTTGCGGCTGACCTTTTACTCTTCTAGAAAGCCTCTCCTCAACCTGTGCAAGTTTTTCTTTTGAAAGTTCTTCCCATGGGCTGACTTTTTCACCGTATTTATAAAGGTTTATCAGCTTTTCAAAACTCATCAACTCTGCATTCTGCCTTGAAAGTTTCATAAGCTGTACAATTTCTTTGAGAGAAAAGCCGTCGAGAGCATCAACCAAATCGTCAAAAATTTTCTTGTCATCAATATTCTGACTAATTTTAAGGCAAGTCTTATTTTCCGAAATAAAACTTTCTCGCTCGCTTCTAGATGGAAGCGGAATGTTTACGGAACTTACAAGCGGATTATTCAGATAGTATGCCGGAGGAATCATCGCATTATTCTTTGTAACAAGAACAACGATATTTCCGACCGCATCAAACTTCGGAGAAAGCATATCATAAGACTGGGAATCTTTGAGCGTCTTTCCCAAAGTTGTAAGATACTGTCGCTCCGCATCAGAAAGAGAATTCGCATTCCCAAAAATAAAATCAGAATAATCTAGGATGAACGCTGTTTTTCCACTGCCACCTTTGATAGTCTGCATCATATAAGGGAAGAATTCTGCAGGATTAGGATACTGGTTCGTATTCTGCTCATAAGACGAGTCGTCATCATCACCCAAATCATAATCATTTCCACCAGATTGCACTGTTTCTTCGGCAATCTCAATTTTGTCAGAAAGTTTTCCGTCGATTCCGCTTACCCTGTCCCATTTGACGATTTTCTCGTAGCCTTTGTTTTTTAAATTCCTTATAAGAAGTTCAACAAGATTTCCGTATTTTCCGCTGTTCAGCGCGTCAAAATAAATATCGTCTGTGTTGCCAAAAACGATGATTGAAGATTTGATTCCAGAATCTCGGTTAAACCGTTCAAGCCAAGCCATTTTGTTTTCTGCCATTTACATATTCCTCCTTTGTGTATCGCTAGCAGTTTCTTGAGTTCGTGAAAGACGGTCTGGATTTTCCCAGATTACGCGCTCATCGGAAAATTTAACGGAATATATTTTTTCCAAATCCACATTAAATTTTTCTATGTCTTTAAGACAAGTCATTCCCTCATATTTGTCAAAGCGATAGTTCAGTTTACCTTCAAGGCTGATTTTACAGCTTGCCTGCTTGCCGGACGGTTTCTTTGCCTTGATAAGCACATAGGAATCTTTTCCAGTTCCGAAAATCTGTGGCTTTTCAACCGTAAATTCCTGGGATTTAAGTTCTTTTATAATCGCTTTTACCGTCTCACGGCGGACTTCTTCATCAATCAAAGAATCATCGACAGATGAACGAATCGAATTAAGCTTTTCTGTAATTTCAGATTCTGAAGATTCAGATGTAAGAGAATCTTTTAATGTTTTCATTTCATTTATGAGACTATTCTTGTTATCAGCATTTTCAAATTCTTCTTTTTCTGTAGATTTGATAGCGGAATCAATTTGTGCGGAAAGAATTGCGACTTTTTCTTTCTCAAGTTTTTCTTCTTTCCATTTTTTTGCCTTTTCATCCGCCTGCTCACAAACGTTTTTTATTTCCTGCACGACTTCTTCTTCAGAAGATATTTCCTCGTTCTGAATTTTTGCTTTTACATTTTCTAAATCCTGAACTGCAAAATTTGCAATGGCTGGATTTTTGATTTGTGACAACTGCGCATAAAAAGATTCTTCAAATTTAGATTTTGCCTCGGCTTTTTTTCTCTGAATTTCCTCGTAGCGAAGTCGCTCCTGTCTTGCAAATTCTTCTTTCGCAGAACGAACAAGAAAAGCCATTGAGTCTAAGGAATTTTGTACTTGATAACATAATCTCCTTGCTTCAAAAACATCTGTCTGTAAAAGATTAGCAATAGATTTCATATTCCGTTCAAGTTCGCCCATTTCATCTGGAATGTAGGAGTCGTATTCTTCATTTTTCATTTGTGAAAATCTGGCGGAAATTTCCCTGAAGGCCCTTTCTGAAAATTCAGCAGCCCTCTTTCTTTCTAATTCTTCCCGTCGTTTGCGCTCAAGTTCATATCTTGCATCGTATTCGTGGCTCATTTTTTCCCTCCGTTCAATTTTTTTATTGCAGAGATTTTAGATTCAATCTCCTGATTATATTTTTCTGCAATTTCTATAGTTCCGTGATATTTTCTGATATTTCCGAAATTGTTTTTCCATGCGTTCAGGGCATCTTTCAATTTTTTTTCATCTCTCATATCTCTTATCTTTCGATACCAATCCGCAAGATTCAAAACTCTTTTCTCAAAATCACAGTGTGCCTCTGCAAGCTTATCCGAAAAGGCTTTTTCAAAGACATCGTTCATTGCCTTTTTTGAATAGAGTTTTCCGACACAGCCCTGTTTGTCAAGATAGCCTACTGAATCAGGAGATTTTTCTTTGATTAAATCAATCAGATTCCATATTTCTTCAACAGAATCTGTTGGATTGAGTGATTCAAGCACGATTTTAAGGAATTCCCGCAAAACCTGATTTTTTACCACAGAAATTGATGAATAATCTTCGATAATTTTTTTGGCGGACGCAAAATTAAAAACAGATTGTCTGATTTCTTCTTCTTTTACAATCAGATTGAAGACAACTTCGTCGGAAACGCATTTTTTCCCGGTCAGATTGAAACTGAGTTGATTTAGCTGGGCGATTTTTTCAGTTTTTTCTTTTAAGGAAGCATTTGAGATAAGTTTTTCAAAATAGAAATTAAATTGGCTTTGCAGACCATTCGCCTCATTCAAAAGAAGCAGCACGCCTGGCTCAGTTCTGAAATACTTTTCCACGATAGGCAGAATAAAATTTCTGAGATTCGGCTTCGTGTTTTTGGGCAGATAGGCAAAAGTCAGTTTTTTTGAAACATCGCCAGCCTTTACAGGGAACTTCTCTGCATTGATTGAAAAATTTTCATTCATAAAAATACAGTTTGGCGGAAGAATTCTTTCTGGAAGAGTCAGCAGGAAAGTTGAATTTTCTGATGAAAGTGAAAAAGCTGGAGAATTTGATAAAATGATGATTTTGAAAGCGTGTTTTTTATTGTCAGATTTATTTTCAGCATTTTTCCTATTCAGATTTTCTTTATGAAAAAATGGGCTGGCAAGTATATTAGTTATGCCACCTTGCAAACGTTTATCTATAAATTTGTTCAAGGATGGTGCAACAGCATCTTTTGATGATTTTTGTTCCTTGAAGAGAATTATCTGCTCAATCTGCTCATCGGGTCTGGTGATTGAAGTCAGCGGGCAATTTTCAAGTTCTTCCGGTGGATTATTCTCAAAATTCTCAAGGCTCGCCTCTTCAAGTTCAAGAACCTTATTATTTTCAATTTTCCAGATGAGGTCGTCTTTTAACTGTATCTTGCAGGGAATATTGTCAAAGCAAATTTCATTTTTTACTGGTATTACTGAGTCGATTTCAGTGTTGTCTTTAAGCCAGTCAAGCTTTTTCTGTTTGTTTTTCTTTTTCTTATTTTTTTCTTTTTTGGAGTGGTCTTTTTCTTCTGAATTCTGAGAAAGCATTTCTTCCGCAAGTTCTTCGTCAGACTGCATTTTTTCAGACATTTCACTTTTAGGCCTTTGAGATTCAATATAATCTCGGACAAGTCTTTCCGGGAAAGAAGATTCCTCAACAGAGATATAATTGCCTTCTGCCTCAGCACTGAATTTTGTCCTGTCCGTAATCAATTTATTTTTTGAAACATCATAGACAAGCTCAAGCACATCCATCGAATGTTCCCCCGGCAAAAGTCCCTTCTGCTGCATTTCTTTTCCAAGGGGAAGAATCTCAACATCATGCAGAGTAAGGTCAGAAAGAGAAATATCGTCAGTAAGTTTTGCACAAGCGACAGCCTGCAAGTCGTAAAGTTTTTTCAACACAGGCTTTACCAGTTTTTCTGGATTATCTATCTGAAAATAATTCTTGAAAAAGCTTTCAATGTTTTCATTCTGGAATTCTGTTCCACGTGCACGAATCAATGCTTCAAGGAAGAGCCATTCAAATGCAGTTGAATTCCGCGAGGTTACATGAGACACATTTATTCTATATTTCACAAATGGATATGAGATTATTTCTTCGCAAACTTCCATTCCCAGCTCCTATTTTCCGCCCATTCCTTTGTATTCTTGCCAGATAATTTTTTCCAAATCAGCAGAGATAAGTTTCGGCGTTTTAGAAAAACAGCCACGGCGTTTCAAATCTTCTATTATATTCGCATAAACAGGAAGGGTTATCTCGCCTTCGCTATCCATCTTTGGAATTGTGATTTCCTGCCTTCGGTAAGTATGTTCCGCACCGACTATGAACAAAAGATTCTGCGCGCGGGAAAAGGCTACGTTAATTCGTTCATAGGTAACGACATGTTTCGAGGCGTTTCCGAATTTATTGTTGCGAACAAGGCTGGTGATGATGATATTTTTTTCCTTACCCTGGAAGCGGTCTACCGTGTTCACATCAATATCAATGGACTCAAAATCTGACTTAAATTCTTTTGATATACGGATTTTTTTGACTTCAGAGCGGATTTCGTTCACCTGCCGTTGGTAAAAACTGATTATACCGACAGAAACAGGATTTTCTTTTGTAATTCCCATATTTTTGTATTGGGCGGCAATCTTTTTAAGAAGCTCGATAATCAGATATTTTTCCAGGATATTGCAGGCGGATGTACTGTTCTCGCGGAAAGTTTCGTTTACAGGAGTTCCGCTGGGAAAAAATGAAGAATCAAGCCAGTAGACATGATTTTTCGGCTGAATGAAGGAAGAGCCGTCAATCCCGTCAATCTTGAGATTGTGGGCTTTTTCCTCATTTTCGCTTTTTCTGGAAAGTCCGTTCTGCAATCTGCCGTCATAAAAACGGTTAATTACATTCATAATATCGGAGTGCATTCGGTACTGAGTCAAAAGCGAATGTTTGATTTTTTTGTCAGCCTGCTCAAAATATGATTTGAAAAGAGAAGCCGTAACCATATTCTTGTATCTTTTAAAATTCTCTTCGGTCAAAACTTCCTTTAAATCATCTTCATCATCGCTCAAATCGTCAATCATCTCTTTGTATGATTTTTCGTGTTCCTCGAACATCGGCGGAAGCTGGCGGTGGTCTCCTACGAGAATGACTTTTCCTGCTTTCATAAGGGGTATAAGCAGTTCCGGCGGGGTTGCCTTACTAACCTCATCAATTATCACAACATCAAAATTGTCAAACCCCTTTTCAGAAAGATTTCGCATATTGTTTGTACAAGAAATTCCAACAACATTACAGGAATTTATGTAATCATCAATGAAAAACTCTTTGTCGTATTTATAAGTATTTTCATCGTCCAGTTTCCTGCAGAATTTCTGCATTGTGTCTCCAAATGTTGTGCGAAGAAGCTGAGATTTTTCTTTTTCAGACTGCAATTCCTTCAGGCGTGAAGTTATGATTTCAGTCAAATCAATATCATTCGTGTTTTCCGATACTTTATATCGTGTGCGAAGTTCCTGGATTTGATTTTGCTTCTCATTGCGCTGCTGCTGTTTGTCGGAAAGTTCATTCGTGAAAACTTTGATTTTTCCTTCGAGAGCATTTTTTTCTTCCGTCAAAGTTTTCAATTCACTTGAAGAATCTGACCGGAATAAATCTTGCATTTTTGCCTGTGCTGAAAAAACAGCATCATTCCATTGCTTGCAAAGAGATTCCAACAAATGAAGAGCAGAATTTTTGTCAGTCTTACAGCGATTTTGCAATTCGTCTGAAAAAGCGTTGCGGATTTCTGTTGATAATTCTAAACCTCCAGATATTTGAAGCCTGTCGCGCTTTAGTTTCAAAGCATCCCATTCTTTTTTCTTTGCATGGCTAACATCATCTTTTCCAGTATCGATTGCATCAAGATACTGCTTTTTAACAATTTCAATCTGTGCATTTAGATTTTCTCGTTCAGAATTAGCACCTGTTGAGGAATCAGATTTCTTTAAATTCTCAATCAGATTCCAAATTTCTTTTTGTAACAAATGAGCAGAAATAAAATTTTCAGGGATTTTTATTCCATTGCTTTCAGCAAATTTCTTTACAGGGGCTATATTTTCACAAAGAAGGGAGTTGAAAATGTCAGGAAGAACATCGTACGCTTTTCCGCCATCTATAAAAGTTCTGAAAGCTTCGAATTTTCGACGCAGATTTTCCTTTTCAGCCTCGTCTTCCTCAAGTTTTCTGATTTTTGATTCAATATTACTGTAATCTGATTTTGCAGAATTCAATTTTTCTTGTGATTCTGCAACTTGGCCACGAAGCAAATTCAAATCTTTCTTTAAAAGAGAAATGTCCCGTAAATCTTTCTGGCACTGGTCAAGGTCTTCATCTGTTTTTTTCCAGTCATTTAAAAATCTTGAGGAAATAGAGTTCGACAGCGACTTGTAATAATATTTAAGAGCGTCATTTTCGATGTATTTGCACTCCTGCTCTTCACCCTTCTTCTTCTTTTTTCCGCCACGACCGCCGAGACGAATGGCACGGATAGAAGGATTGTTTGAAAGCCTGTCCAAAGCGTTGTCAACGGCATCGTTAGATTGAGAAGAGACAAGAACACGAAGTCCTTTTTTTGCAAGCTGGTAGATTATTTCTGCGATTACAGTTGTTTTTCCGGTTCCGGGAGGTCCCTGCAGCAAGAACAATTCGCCTGCATTCAAGGCTTTTTCTACAGCAAGCTTCTGGTCTTCATTGTCTGCAATTTTGGGATTTGCCCATTCTACAATCTGTGCCGCATCCTCTGCAGGAACCGCCGCATTTTTCACATCAAAAAGCCAGTTTATGAGAGTCTGAGAATAGCAGTTTCCGTCACGCAAATCACTTATGGCATTTTCAAACCGTCTGATGAGAGCAAATTCACCAGCCGCAGAAAGAGCAATAAACCCATTTTTAGGGATTTCAGAAAGATAATTTTCAATTTCTTTATAATCATCTACTTTAGAATCTTCTTCTTCATCCTCGTCCAAATTTTTAAGCAAGTCATCGGGAAGTTTGTATGATGCATAGGCGATGTAGGCATTTTTAAATCTTTTTTCTAAATCAATTTCTGAAAGAGCTTCTTTGCTTGTGTTTATAATCTCTCTGTCCTGCTCCCTTGAATTCGGATGCTCATGGACGATATTCGGATTTTCTTCTGCACTTCCCTGCAATTCGTGTTCGTTTGAAAAACCTTGGAAAGTTCCCAAATCCGCCCTTTCGATTCTGGTTAATCTTCGGTCATAAGAAAAATTCCAAAAATCAAGTGAAACAAGATTATTAAAAATGCAGGCCTCACGCTTTAGATAGCGTTTTTCTTTATCAAAGTACTCTTTCGATTTAAAAATCAGGCCAAAGGTAAGAATACGGTTTTCTTTATTGAAGTTAAAATCAAAAAATTTTGCGCCGTGAAGCTGCTTGTTGGCAATTTCCCGCCGCCAACGAAGATAGCCCTGCCACTCATCAAGATGTTTCGCTGTATTTTTTCGCAAAGATTCGAGAGAAGCGACACAATCTAGAAATCCCTCATCTTGCGGAAGAGGGATACGGGACGCAAAAATTTCTCGTTCACTTTCATAATCCTGCAGGTCTGTCTCCTGCACTATCTGAATAGAATCAATGTAACAGATTCCAATATGATAATGGCCGACAAACAAAAGCGTTTTATTTTCATCACCAAGATAACGGTCACAAAAATCTCCTTCAGTACGGACCGGCCTGATTCCAAAGGCGATTTTTTCGCTTGAAGCTGAAAGATTTCGTATATAGACTTTTTTTGAAAAAGCCACCGGAAAAACTTCTTTTATAATAGAATCAAGAAGATTATCACTTTCCAAATCCCTTAATTTTTGACAACTAGAAAGCAAGTCATTTTTGTTTTCATTGCGTTTTTGAAGTTCCCTCTCTCCTGAATTTAATCGAAAACAAATCTTTATCTGTTCAGCCATACCAACATTATAGCATAAGAAGTTTCAAAAGTTGCCAGATTCTTATTTTTTATTTTTCTTTTTTTACCACTTCTTTCGTGTCTTTTTTGCTGACTTCGAATCGAACTGAATCCAATACTGAATTTCGTGTGCCTTGCTCATGGCGACTGTGTCTGCTATTACCGGGACTTTTTTGTCGAAGGCGTAGACTGGTATTGTGAATGTGGAATTTCCGCCCTTGTCAAGGATTTTTGTGTCTACATCGTAGCGTTCGTGATTCACTTTCATGTAGTCAAAATTGGGACTTGACCACTCGATAACTGCGAAAGCCTTACCGTCCTTTACGCTCACTTTTACAGGGCTAGTGATTTTTGCCTTTCCGCTTCCGCCGGCCAGTGCAGCTTCCACGAAATATCTTCCGTCTTTAAGGTTGATTTTTTCAATTTTCGGGCTTACGAGAAGTTTTTCTTCCGGCAGGCTTGAAGCGTCGAACAGAATCTGGCGGTCATACCATTTTGCCTTTTTTTTGCTGAATGCGGCACAATCAATAGAAGAATTCAAGGCTGAGACCGGGATTTCAAAGATGACCGCTCCCTCTCCATCATTCGGAAGAATCTCCCCCCGGCCATTTGATTCGCTTGCGGCCTCCGCACTCCCTAAAAAGAGCTTTGAGTAGCCCTTTCCGCCCATGGTAAGGCTTGCGCTCATAACGCCGTCTTTTACATGAAGGACAGCTTTTTCAATCCTGAACATTGAAGAGCTTGACTCAAGCTCAACTTCATAATCTCCGTCAAGGACATCGCCCGACAAAACTGGAAGCATATCCTCAGTACCAACCTTGCTTGGAGCAAGCATTTCGGAAGAAGAAGCAACCTGAGAGAAAACGGAAAGTGGAAAGTGGAAAGTGGAAAACTGTAAGATTATTGCTAAAAAGATAGATTTTCGCATGATGGGTTCCTTTAAATGGGGGCGTTACGGGTAGGGAGCGACGGCGTAGCCGACAAAACCTGTGAGACAGGTTTTGAGCGAGTCTCGGTGAGGGCTATGCCCGAACCGCCCCCGCAGAGGGGGTAGCGGAAATACCCGAACGAAGAAGAAGTGACCAAGCTTGCTTGGGCACTTCTGCGTAGTGAAAGGTATTGGAGCGAGGGGGAGACTTCCCCCTACAACTCCTAATTCCTAATTTCTAATTTCTAACTTCTAACTGCGTTTTTTACATGGTCAACATAAATCTGCTGGATTGCTGAGTCCTGGCCCAGGCCTTCGAGAACGCATTCGACTTCAAATCCGGCTTTCTGGAAGATTGATTTCCATGAATCGTCTTCATCGCCGGCCATGTCGTTGTTTGCGTGATCACCGGCTACTACCATGAGTGGCAAGAGAACGACTTTTTTGTAAACGGCTTTTGTGTGGAGTTTGGCAAGAATGTCCTCTACATCCGGTTTTGCCTCGACTGTGCCGATGTAGTAATTGTCAGCACCGTTTCCGGCAAGTACATCCTGCATTTTTGCGTAAACACCGTTTGAAGCGGCCTCGGTTCCGTGACCCATGAAGCAGACTGCAGTTTTTCCGTCGTCAAATTTCTTTGTTCTGGCGGTGATTGCATCGGCTACACGAGAGAAGTCCTCGTCACTTGTGAGGAGAGGCGTTGAGAGAATGACCTTAGAGAATTTGCTTTCGTATTTAGAAAGTGTTTTCTGCAAGTCTGTGTACTCGAATCCGCTCATAAGATGGGTCGGCTGAACGACAAGAGTTTTTACGCCATTGTTTGCGGCACGAACGATAGCCTGGTCAACATTGTCGATTGAAATATTCTCTCGTTTTTTAAGGATGTTGATGATTGTGTCTGCGGTAAAAGCCCGGGCGACTGTGTAATCAGGGAAGGCCTTTGCGATTGCATTTTCGATTCCGCCGATTGTAAGCTCCCGTGAATTATTGTAGCTTGTTCCGAAGCTGACTACGAGAATTTCCTTGTCTTTAGCTGCGGCAACTTTTGTGCTTCCGCAAGAAGTGAAAACTGAGGAAAAAAGTACGCTGGCACTCAAAGCTGCGAGTGCGGCCAATTTTGAACATTTGTTCATTTGTAAAGCCTCCTTTGGCTCGAAGAAGATTTTTTTAACTTCAGGCTGGTGTCTGGCTCAGAAAGGTCTCTCTCGATTTGTGACGAAAACAGCCCTTTCAACACAGTAGCGGCACTGCTTGGGATTTACACCCAATTCCCAGTTAGGCCTGCCCCCAGTCACGACTGTTATGCAGGCACCTGAAACTGGAGAAGAGTTTAGCAAAAAATCACAATTTTTCCAACTGTTCCCGTAAAAAATCCAACTTTCTCCGTAAGAAAATCAACCTTCCTCCGCTCCCCTCCGTCATTCCTACCCCAAAATCCTAAAAATTTCAAAAAAGATTCCTAAATATTTCTATTCAAAAAGCGATTTTGCGGGCTTATTATAATCATCGTAATGAGGGGGATTCAGTTTGAAATCATCCCTGACATCTAAAAAAGGAGGATTATTTAGATGAAAAAAGTAATCGCATGTTTAATGGCACTTTTGTGTCTCACCTCGGTCTTTGCGGCTAAAAAATCAAAAAAAGCTGCTGACGGAAAAATCAAGATTGGCATCATCAACAACCCGCCATCAGAGTCTGGCTACCGTGCTGCCAATGTCAAGGACTTTGAGACAGTCTTCACTTCTGACAAATATGATGTAAAGACTTTCTACAGCCTTAAGAACGACGAGCAGTTGAACGCCGCCTCTCAGTTCATCACGGACGGAGTTGACTACATTCTTCTTTCTGCCGCCGCTACTGACGGTTGGGAAAAAGTCCTCAAGAACGCTCAGAAAAACGGCATCAAAGTATTCCTGTTCGACCGAATGATTAATGTTCGCGACAAGTACTACGAAGCAGCTGTTGTTTCTGACATGCCAAAAGAGGGCGACACAGCTGTTGCATGGCTTAAATCACTCAACCTTCCTGAATACAAAGTAGTTCACATCCAGGGTGCTATGGGTTCAGACGCTCAGATCGGACGAACAAAGGCTTTGGACGCAGAATTCAAATCAGGAAAAATGAAGAAAGTCGTTCAGCAGACAGCAACATGGGACGAAGCTGAGGCAAAGAAAATCGTTGAGGCAGTTATCAACTCAAAAGAGGACTTCAATGTTATCTACGCTGAGAATGACGGTATGGCAAAAGGTGCTGTTGCAGCTTTGGATGAAGCAGGCATTACACACGGCGTTAACGGAAAAGTCGTCGTAATGGGCTTTGACTGCAACAAATGGGCTTTGCGTGAGCTTCTTGCTAAAAACTGGAACTATGATGGTCAGTGCTCACCATTCCAGGCAGCTGTTATCGAAAAAATGATTTCAACTGGAAAAATCCCGTCAAAGAAAGTAATTTCTGACGAAAAGGGCTTCGACGCACGAACAATCACACAGGCTGACATCGACAAATACGGTCTTGGTGACTAATTTCCGTCATCAATTCTTGTCTGCTTTTACGGCGTAAAGTGCCTTCGTGCATATTTTACGCCGTTTTTTTTAGGATTTAATAATGGAAAATAACGATATTGTTTTGTCACTGCGAGGAATTTCCAAGATTTTCCCAGCCGTAAAAGCCCTGCAAAATGTTGACTTTACGCTGCGGGAATCAGAAATTCACGCTCTCATGGGAGAAAACGGAGCCGGAAAATCGACTCTGGTAAAAGTCATTACAGGCGTTTACACAAAAGACTCAGGCGAAATCAGAATCGCGGGGAATGACGGGCCTGTGAATATCCGTTCCCCACAGGATGCCCAGAATCTCGGCATCTCCACAGTTTATCAGGAAGTAACCCTCTGCCCTAACCTTACCGTTGCGGAAAATCTTTACATAGGACGGGGAAACTATAAATTCATCAACTGGAAGGCTCAGGAAAAACGAGCCACAGAGCTTTTAAAGCAGCTGAACATTCCGGCCCGGGCAAATCAGCAGCTGGGCACATGCTCGCTTGCCGTTCAGCAGATGGTTGCCATTGCCCGCGCCGTTGACATGGACTGCAAGGTTCTGATTCTCGACGAACCGACTTCTTCACTGGACGAAAATGAAGTTGAGCTTTTGTTCACCTTGATGCGGGTCTTGAAGAGCCACGGTGTCGGAATCATCTTCATCACCCACTTCCTTGAGCAGGTTTACGAAGTCTGCGATAAAATCACAGTTTTGCGCCACGGCGAGCTGGTGGGCGAATACAGCGTAAAAGAGCTGCCCCGGGTCAAACTGATTTCGGCAATGCTCGGAAAAGAAGCCGAGGACATGACCAACCTCATGAACATGAAACGGGCACTGCCGAAGACAGAAGTTATCTACGAGGCGACTGACCTTGCCACAACAGAGGGAATCCAGCCCTTCGACTTTAATATCCAAAAGGGTGAAGTCAACGGCTTTACAGGCCTCTTAGGCAGCGGCCGAAGCGAAAGCGTAAGGGCCATTTTTGCCGCAGACAAGGTTACGGGCGGCAAAGTCAGGGTTATGGGAAAGGAAGTTAAAATCACAAACCCAAAAGAGGCCATGAAAAACGGAATCGCCTATATCCCTGAGAGCCGAAGGCGGGACGGCATCATCGGTGATTTGTCGGTAAGGGAAAACATGATTTTAGCCCTGCAGGTCTTAAGGGGATTTTTCCACCCCATTTCCAGGGCAGAATCCGAGAAAATGGCGGACGAATACATCAAGCTGCTTGAAATAAAAACGGCTTCCAAAGAAACGCCGATTAAACTGCTTTCGGGCGGCAACCAGCAGAAAGTCATTCTCGCCCGCTGGTTCTTGACCCACCCCAAATACATGATTCTTGACGAGCCGACCCGTGGTATCGATGTCGGAACGAAGATTCAGATTCAGAAACTTGTGCTGGAACTTGCAAAAAACGACAAGAGCGTCACCTTCATTTCTTCGGAAATTCCTGAGATGCTTTCGGTCTGCCAGCGCCTGATTGTCATGCGTGACCGGAAAATCGTGGGCGAGCTTAAGGGCGAAGAGCTGAGTCAGGATGTAATCATGCAGACAATTGCGGGAGGAAAAGCAAAAAATGAATAAAATAGCGAATCAAATCAAAAAAGTTTTCCAGTCGCAGCTCGCAATCCCGATTGTGGCCCTGCTGATTCTGGTCATTTTCAATCTTTTCCGTGATCCCTCTTTCTTTTCAATAACGATAAAGAGCAACAATCTCGGAAACACCGTCCTTTCCGGAAACCTGGTCAGTATCTTGAACGGAGCGAGCGAGCTTGTAATTCTTTCGATCGGTATGACTCTGGTGACTTCCGCAACCAGGGGACAGGATATTTCCATCGGTGCGGCGGCGGCAATAGCAGGCTCGGTTTTCGTAAAAGTCCTTAGGGCGGGTACAATCAATCCCGGAACGATTTTCGCGGCTTTGATTCTTGCCTGTATCGTCGCAATCATCTTCTGTCTATTCAACGGACTTTTAATCGCAAAGTTCAACATTCAGCCTATGATTGCCTCGCTGATTCTCTATACGGCAGGACGGCCAATCGCCTACTGGATTAACGGTGGCGCGACCCCAAATGTGGAAAGCCCCCTCCTCACCTACATCGGAGGCTTTATCCCCCACATCGCAATTCCAACCCCGATTCTTGCCGTAGTCATCTTTATCCTGCTGATTAACCTTCTTCTCAAAAAGACAACCCTCAGCCTTTACATTCAGTCTGTCGGCATAAACGAGGGGGCGGCGAAACTCAACGGAATCAATCCGGTAATCTGGAAGCTGGTGGTTTTCGTAATTCTGGGCGTATGCGTAACAATCGCAGGCTCCATCAATGTCTGCCGAATCGGACTCATTAACCACGAGACGATTTTGCTCGACATCGAGATGGACGCAATCCTTGCTGTGGCAATCGGCGGAAATTCCCTGGGCGGAGGAAAATTCAAGCTTTCCGGCTCAATCCTGGGTGCCTACATCATTCAGGCTCTCACAATCACCCTCTATGCGATGAAAGTTTCCTCAACGGCGGTCAAGGCTTACAAGGCAATCGTCATCATCATCATCGTTGTGGCAGGCTCACCGGTCGTAAAGGCATGGCTGGGAAAACTCAAAAACAAGATTCTGGAAAAAAGAGCGGCAACAGTAAAAGTGGAGGCTAAATAATTATGGCAAACATCATGCAAACCTTGCAGAATTTCAATCCTTTCGCAAAAGGAAAAGACAGGCAGCCACTTTCAAACACTACCCTGCTCCTGACAATTACTGTCTGCACCTTCGTGGGTATGTATCTTCTGGCCATGCTGATTTGGGGAGGCGGATTTTTGAACCCCCAGCAGTTCCTGGACCTTTTCAACAACAACGCTTATCTGATTGTCGTGGCCTGCGGTCTTACAATCGTAATGATTACCGGCGGAATCGACATTTCTGTCGGCGGCTCTGTGGCACTCATCACCATGGCTTCGGTCGTCTTTATGGAAGACCACAATGGCGGAATCCTAAGCTCAATCGTGATTGCACTGGGAATCGGACTTTTGATGGGCCTGATTCAGGGCTACTTTACGGCTTATCTTAAAATCCAGCCCTTCATCGTAACCCTTGCCGGAATGTTCTTTACCCGGGGCATGACCACAATCGTGAGCAAAGTTCCCCGCACGGCAGAAAACGAGCTTTTCCTTGACCTCAAGGACTTCGAAATTGACCTGCCCTTAATCGGAACTTACGCCAAGAACGGCAACTGGATTCCTTCTTCGATTGAAGTTGGCGTCGTAATTGCACTTCTTGTAGTTTTGATTTTGTGGGCAATGCTCAAATGGACCCGCTTTGGCCGAAACCTTTATGCGGTCGGCGGCAACAGCGAGAGTGCGCTCATGCTTGGAATCAATGTTCAGAAAACCCAGTTCCTGGCCTATGTTTTGTGCGGTCTCCTTGCCGGAATCGCAGGCTTCATCTATCTTTTGCACACCGGGGCCGGAAACGCCTCAAATGCGACAGGAGCCGAAATGCAGGCAATAGCCTCTTCGATTATCGGCGGAACCCTGCTTTCTGGCGGCGTTGGAAGCGTAATCGGAACCCTTTTCGGCGTGATGAGCCTTAAAACAATCAACAACATCGTAGTCGCCTCAGGCTTACGGGAGCCTTACTGGCAGAGCATTACGACAGGTCTCATGCTGTGTTTCTTCATCCTGCTCCAGAGCATAATCCTCTCTCACAGGAAAAAGAAGCTGGGTGCAATGGCGGGTTAAAAAAAAGAGGGGGAAGTCTCCCCCTCGCGCCCACTTCGTTGGTCGCTACCCCTTCTAACGGGAGCGCCCCCGACAGTGTGGTATGGGATATATTATCGATGGGGGACCGCTT
>CAMOEE010000007.1 GCA_946611835.1 uncultured Treponema sp.
AGCGGAATGAACGCACAGCAGAACAGGCTGGATACAATTTCAAACAATCTTGCCAATGTCGATACGGCTGGCTTCAAACGGGATGTTTCTGTCTCTAAATCTTTCCCGGAGCTTCTTTTGAGACGAACTGAGGCTGACGGCGTATACAAGACTCCTTTCGGCTCTGCTGATGTAGCCCCGATTATCGGAAAACTGGGACTTGGCGTCGAGACCAACGAGAATTTCACTGAATTCGAGCAGGGCTCTTTCCGTGGCACTAACACCAACACTGACATGGCTCTTGCCGGCGAAGGCTTTTTTGCCGTTGAGACCCCAAACGGCGAGCGATACACACGAAACGGAAACTTTATCCTCGGAAAGGAAGGCCTCCTTCTTACAAAAGACGGCTATCCTCTCATGGGTGAGAACGGCTATATCCGGGTCCCGGACGACAAATTCATCGTCAATGAGGATGGAATCATTACAACCAAAGACAATGAGGTAATCGACCGCATTAAAATCGTACGCTTTGACAACGAGCGCTACCTCAAAAAGATGGGAAACAGCCTCTGGTACTCCACCGACATTTCAGGCCAGGCCTACATTGCAGAGGGCATGGAACGGCCGAAAATGCTCCAGGGTTACATGGAGACCAGCAATGTCAATGTTGTGAACGAGATGGTCAAAATGATTGAGGTGAACAGGGCTTACGAGGCCAGCCAGAAGACAATCCAGAGCGAGGACAGCATGATGCAGACTCTCTGGAACAAGGTTGCCTTGTCGCACTAAATCTGCCTTACTGCACTGAATAGTGCTTATGCAGATTTGGGTAAGATTAATTTGTCTACCACTATATAAACATCTTCGATTCGGAGCTTGAGCTTTTTTTCTATCATGCTGATTACGAAGGCTTTAAGCTCCTCACTGATTTGGGTGAGTTCTTTACCAAGCGGTACATCTACTGTCATTATGAAGGTGTAGCCGCTTTTTTCGTTCCTGACCGTGAGCTTTTTGATTCTTACATGCTCGTTGAATTCTCCGATAAAACTCATCGTCATTTGAGCGAGGACAGCGTGAGAACATTCCTTGCGTTCCTGCTGGGAGAAGGCCGGACGGACCAGGGATTTCTCGAAAAGCTTCGTGTTCTGGGATGGGGTAGATTCCGTTTTTCCCAGGAATGCCCCGAGCACTTTTCCAAGAAATTTGTTTTTTGCTGTTGAGACCCTGATCGAGTCGTAGAAAATCTTTGAGTAGGTCTGCTTTTTGACTTCGTAGGCCCGGACAGGAATTACATGCTTTCCTTCGATCTGGCGGCTTCTGCGGGCTTCCTCAATTTGCTCAGGAGTGGCAATTTCGTCGATTTTGATGTATTTTTCGGGAAGAGGAAGCTGCAATCGTACGGCGATTTTATTGACCATCTTTTCGCTTGTACCGAGAATCAGGATTTTTTTTATTTTGTTTTTTTGGATTGCCCTGGCCACTGAATCACGGTGCTCTTTGTCGTCGAAAAGGGCTGTGCGGACGGCTCCAAGGTAATGGCTCTCAAGTTTTGCGGATTTGCCGGCCAAAATTTCATCGGCATGGATTAGAAGACCGTCATCGATAATGGTCTTGATTCCATACCTTTGGGCGACAAGCTTTGCCCTGAAACTTTTACCTGTACCGCTGGGGCCGAAAAAGGCATAGACCGTAGTTCCCTTTTTTTCCAGCCCGAACAATTCCTTAAGAGATTCAAGATTCATTTTAAGTATAGTCTGACTATAACGCAGAAAAAGGCATTTTTCAATTAAAATTAAAAAAATTGTATGACTTATTTCAGCCTGAGTTCTTGCAGAATCTTTTCAAAGGCCTGGGAAATTGGAGCCGTAATGCTTTCTGCAAGTCCCAGAGGATTGTCTTTTGGAAAATGCAGTTCATGGGCATGGAGAAAAAATTCCTGCCCGAACCTCTTAGCATCGATTTTCTGGCCACCGTAGGCTGTGTCACCCAAAAGGGGAAAGCCATGAAAGGCCGCCTGTGCCCTGATCTGGTGGGTACGGCCTGTCTTAATCAAAATCCGGGCAAGTGTGACGCTTTTTTTGTTAAAAATGCCATGCGAAATAGGCGTAACTTCCGTGTAAGCATTTTTTCCTTCCCCATCAGCAGAAACAGAAACAGTATGAAAAGCCCCCTGAAGCCTCTTAGCCCCAAAACACGAATCTTCCCCGCAAGAAAATCCTTCCCCAAAGCCAGAAACTTTCCCAAAAGAAAAACTTTCAACTTTCAACTTTCCGTTTTCAACTTTCTGAATGTTTTCTTCCCAGACAGCCCTTTCGGTGAGCTTCCCTTCTAAAAGGGCAAGGTAGACTTTCTGAATTTCGTGACTTTTTATCTTATCTGAGAACCATTTTGCCCCCTCCAGATTCTGGGAGAATGCGATGAGACCTGTTGTTTTTCTGTCTAACCTGTGAAGGGGGCCAGTTCTGAAGGAAAGGGAGGTGTTTTTGTGACTTAGTTCGTAGTCCTTTTGAACGATTTCGGCCAGTGAAGCGCCTTTTGAGCTTGATGAGGGCTGAACCGGGATATCGTAGGGCTTATTCAAAATCAAAAGGGCTTCATTTTTGAAAATAGTGATGCTTTTAATGAATTTGTTCTCTTTTAAATATGAAGGCTCAAAAGACTCCGCTTTTACATCGTCACTTTTGCCGCCAGCTTCTTTTGGGCAGGTCTTTCCCAAAAGAAAATCCGCAATCACTATTGTGTCGCCCTCTTTTATGCGGAAATTTCCATCACACTTTTTGCCGTTGACTTTGACTAGGCCTTTTCTGAGTGATTTGTACAGGGAAGAAAGGTTTTCCTCGCTCAAAAATCTTCGCAAAATCCTGTCGAGCCGTCTGTCTGAGTCGTCTTTTCCTGCCGTAAAGTGCGTGAAATCCATACTTTCTAAGATTATATCAGAATCTTATCGTTGCTCCAATCGTTGCCGTAGCGTTCAGTGCGGCCGATTTTCCCCAGTTCGCATACCAGCTTAAGGAGACATCTGTGTTCAATGAAATGTATTTTGTGACCTGGGTTTCACATCCGTGGCTGTATGCGATGTTGTATTTCTTTGTTATGCTTGTAGTTGACTCAGTATGGCTGGCGCTCATATTCAGACTGTCGCTTTTGGTGATTCTCTCCACTTTCTCTGACCTTTCACTGCTGAATATTCCTATGAGTCCTTTTGCCAGCGAAGATTTTGAATTTCTCTTCCAGATGACAGTGTATTTTACTTTCCAGTCGTTTTTGCCCTCGACGGAGCCTTCAAATCCGTTTTTGAGGTAATTTTTTTCAGTGAAGTATAGGGTCGCCTGAAAATATCCGCTTACAAGATAAGAGAAAGAAGACGGAGACTTGCGGGGAATCTTTAGGGCCAGGGAAAGACTTGAATTGTACTCGTCGCTTTCAAAAAAAGAAAATAGGGGAAGGTTTCCCTTACGTCCGAAGATGTTCATTGCCGTGTTGCTGGCGGTGTTCTTAATCTGGTAGAAGTCAGTCGTGTTGTCGCCGCTTCTGATGTCCCTTGTCAGCTCCAGTTTTGCCGAAATCGGAATGAAAAAATCGTATTTGCTGGCAAAAAAAGCCCTCTTCCAGTTGAATGCGTAATTTCCCGTGTAATAGTTTGATTCCCGCTCAGTGTCATAGACATCTGTGGCAAGGCCTGAGCTTGCGAGGTCGTAAATCGGGAATGCAGTGAAGAAATAGCTTTTTTCGCCCAGTGACTTTTGAAGTTCCTCTGTGTCACGGAAATAAGACCCGCCTTTTTCGATGCTGCCGGAGCTTTCCGTGGCCACGCTTCCTGCTGATTTTTTCCATGAGAAGGAGAAGTTATTTTTGTGCAGGCTGAAAGGAATCTCAAAACCTGCTTTGGTGTTGTCAGTGAATGTGATTTTTGAGGATGACTTGTAGCTTCCTTCTGTCTCGAATAAGATTTTTGGGGTGATTTTTGCCCGGTCAAATGAGTATGAAGAATCCAGCGAGGCCTTTATGCTCCTTTTTTGGGCTTTTTCATCCCCGGTGTCAAAGCTTAATGAAGTGATTTTTGCGTATGATAAAAAATAATTTTCAGCGCTGAGCTTTTCTTTGCCGCTTGAAGTATTTGCGGAAGTTGATGGAATCTTCTGGGAGACTTTGCTCTCTGCGTTCAGGCTGAATTTTTTAGGTCTGAAAGAGATTTTTGCTTCAGAGGCTTGTGAGAGCGACCAGGAGTCCGAGCTTGCCTTTGTTTTTCCTTCCAGGGAAAGGGGAAGGGCATAGTTTGAGAAGTCGATTTTTGCACTTGCTGATTTTTCAAGCGAAGAGTCAGCGGCACTGAATGAGTAACTTTCGGAAAAAGAAAGGATTTTGAGAATCGGCCTTTCACTTTCGATAGTGTGGCTTGCCGAGTCCAGGGCGTTTTTTTGCGTCGTTTCAGAATAATCGCTTTTTTTGGATTTTTTGTAGGCATTTGAAAGGGAAACCTGACTGCCGATTTTTATGCCCGTGAGCGTGAAACCGATTTTCCCTGTGGTGCTGAGGAAAGAGTCCTTGTTTTTCCATTTTTCTGTTTCGATTGATGCCGAGCCGTCAGCGCTTGCATTGATTTTGAGGTCTTTCAGAATTGTGTGATTTTCGTTCCCCAGGACAGCTCCGTCGATTTTGTATCCGGCCTCGATTTTGTCCTGGGCAAGGATAAAGGGTGTGTTTTCGCTCAGGTAAAGCTCGTCGAATGAGAGGCTTCCGTTTGATTTCGTGCTCACGATGATTGAGATTTGGGTCGGGACTATGTCCGTATCGAGTTTTGTCAGGCTTGAGTTAGTGCCGTCTGTAAGGTCAACCGAGTATTCATGCCAGCTTGATGATGGATTTTTGATTTCGTAGGAGAGGGCTGTCTCTGTCTTTCCGTTTGATTTCAGGCGGCTCAGCTCGATTGTAACGCTTGTGCTGTCCTCTGTTTCATTTTCGTATTTCAGGAAGAAACTCAGGTTTTTGTATTCAGACAAATCAACCTGGCTGAAATATCTTATGAATGTGATTTCCTGCTCCTCCGCCGGCATTGAATCTGAGTCGAATTTCCATTCAAAAAACTGAACTTTGTTCGTAGAATTCCTGTTGAATTTTTTTACAATTGAGGAAGAAAGGCTTGGATCCGTGGTCTGATAGTTCTCGCACTCTACGCTTGCCTCTGTTTCTGTGTTGAAGACAAGTTCACCAGCCTCATAGGGACCGGCGAAAATAGTTCCGTTATTTGGTAGAGCGGAATTGTCCTCTGTGGTGAGAATAAGGCGGGCATTGAAGTTCTGGAGCGAGTAAATCCTGCTCCGGTCTTCGTCTGAGAGGGCTACTTTTACAGTCTGCCAGCCGGATTTTTCAAAGTCAAAGGAAGAGCGGACTCTTTCTGCCGAGCTGTCTGAAATCTTCCAGGTCGGAATCCTGTCCGCTTCCTCAACCGAAAAATCATCATCAGAAGAGACGCCGAGCTGTAGATATAGATTCACATCTCCAGATTCAAAAATATCAGAATCATAAGCATTTTTGATTGCGATTGAGAATGTGCCTGCGTTCGAGAGAGAGCCTGAGACTCCCGGAGTGTAGAGGCTTATCGCGGCCCATGCTGCATCATTTCCGCTTGCTGCCGGAATCCCGGAAAAATCCCAGTCTAATGGAATGGCATATCCTGAAATCTCAGAGTCACTTTTTCCTTCACCTGCTTCAACTGCAGATTTTTGTGAGGATTTCAACGAAATTTGAGTGTTTTCGTCCGGAGTCAGAACTGGCTCAAAGCCGCCCGGTAAATCGATTCCTGCTTTTTTGGAGAGATAGTAAGTCGAGCTTTCCTTGTCGTCGTTCCCCAAAATCCGGTAATTTCCTGTCGTGTTGGTGTTCTCATAGGTTCCTGCGATTGTGTTTTTGACGGAAAATCTTTCGCCTGTGTAGCTGACCCTGCTTGCGACGCTTGCAAAACCCTGTGAAGAATAGCTTGAATCGGCGAATTGCCGGTCCGGGGAATAGCCCCAGCGGCTTGATGAGGATATGTCCGCTGAGAATTTGTCGCTGAAATCGTATTTGAATCCTCCGGCCGCCGAAAGTGAGCCTGATGCGCTGTCCTCGCTTTCCTCGTACCAGCGGGCTGTTATGTGGTCGCTGGCCGCAACTGCAGATGAAAGTGTAACCGTTCCTGATTCGCTGTCATATTTTGCCGAGCCGTCAATAACCCCGTTTTTGTAGACGATTACGGTCCCGCCCACGGCATTGCTTCCGATGTCAAGGCGGTTCACGGGCGTAAATGTCCGCACCTGAAGGACTTTTCCCGAAACTTTTGCCTGGGAGCTTCCAAGATATACAAAAGGATATTTTGAAGCCAGGGGAAAAGAGGCGTGGACCAGTTTTTCCAGAGAATCTGTGGAATCATCATCGCTCAGGGAAATGTCGGCGTACAAATGGTTTGAATAGAAAAAATCAGTCTGTGAGAATTTAAAATCATCCTCGTCAATTACGGCCGTGTAGAGCGGATCCGAAGTTCCTGTCACAGAATCAGCGACTTGTGCGTCTGAAGCTGAGGAAGAGCCGCAGTCATAGCGGGAGCCGAGCGCAAAAGGCGAGAAGCCGCCCGGATGCTGTAAAAAAAGACACTTTTCGCCATCGATCGAAGAAAAAAGCGAATAAAAATAATTCCGAATTCCGAATTCCGAATTCCGAATTGCCCCGAACCATTTATCCAGCTTGTCAAAAAATGAGTCGAAATCACTGGGGACGACATCCGAATAAAAAGTCACTGCAACCGCAGGTAAAACTCCGTTCTGTCGGTAAGCCTTTGAGTCCTTTGAGAGCAAAATCTGGTATTCTTGTGAGAGAAGAAGAAACTGACTGTCATCGAGTTTTTTGTATTTCCGGCCTTTTGCATCCCTGAATTCACCCGAAGAGCTTTCTACATAAATCGCCTTTACATTTTTGACAAGGCTTTCTTTAGGGAGAATATACTGGCTTCCGGTATTGTAATTTGAGAGAGAAATTTCGTTCACGCTGAGGGAATTCTTTCCGTACCAGGTCTTTTCATGAGCCTGGATCAAATCATAGCGCAGGGCTGCGTCTGCCTGCCACTTTTCTCCCTTCCAGCTGAGGGAGATTCCCGGAGCCTGATTGTCTCCGCCGCCAATTCCTCTGTTCACATCATCAACTGAATAAATCGAGGGAAAGACAATCTTACGGTTTGAGATTCTGGCCTGTTTTAAGTATCCGTCTCCGATGTAGCCTGCTGCCACCGTGTTTTTGGTGAATTCGTCCGCAAAAGCCGCCTCAAAATACCAGTGGTGGTTGAGCATGAAATATAGAGACAGATCGACATTTTGCGCAAATACCGGGCTTGTCGTGGAAATGGTCGGCGTAGTTCCGAATCCAAAAGAATATGTGGCCCCGCCAGTAACCGTGCTTTTCCAGTAGCCCTGGGCAAAAAAATCCACATTCTGATTTCCGAAATCTTTGTTGAAAAGAGAGATGAATTTTCCCGAATCAGAAAGTGGAAGGCGTGAAGTGTCAAAGACAATACCTGCAGCACCATCAGCTTCTTTTTCTGTGTAGCTTGAAAGCTTGTCAATCTGGGGGGCTTCCTGGGCCTTTAAGGGGCTGAGCGGAAGGAAAAAGAGAGACAGAGCGAGTGTCGTTCCGCCCAAAAGACGGGCTTTTGTAATTTTCAGGGCCGGGTCTTTTTCCTGTGCTTTGAGAATTGCGCTCTCAAGCCTGCGTTTCTTTTCCTCGCCGAAGTCAAAAAGTTCCTGCTGCCTTGGCTCACTTTCATCCTCAAGATTGTAAAGGCCAACCCCCAAAAGCCTGATTCCCAGCTTTGAATCTGCCTTTTTCTCAAGCAGGGATTTTGCCCGCTCAAACAAATCATCGACGCTGGAGACATATCTTTCGCTTGTGGACTGAACGCTTACGGTCGAAAAGTCCTCGTAGCGGATTTTCAGTGAGACTGATGTGCTCCGGACTTTTTCGCGCAGGCTCCTGAACATAACCGTGTGGCACAAAGAGAGCAGGGCTGTCTCTATAATGTCCGGATTCGTCAAGTCGTACTCATAGGTGTTCTCCGCGCTGATTGAGCGGGATTTCGGCTCAGCCCTGAAATCGGCCCCTGCATTCCCGCGTACGGAATTGTAGAGAAAAGTTCCCGTAGCCTTTCCAAAAAGGCTCTGCAGCAATTTCTCAGAGCGATTGTAGATGTCCCGGGTAGATTTGATTCCGTAAGATTCAAGTTTTGCCAGCGTCTTGCTGCCAGCCCCCCAGACTTTGCTGATCGGAAGTGAGAGCATGAAGTCAGTCTCTCCCCCGAAAGGCACGACCGTAAGACCGTCGGGTTTTTTAAGGCCTGAGGCGATTTTTGCGCAGTATTTGGTTGATGCCAGCCCCACTGAAACTGTAAGCCCTGTTTTTTCAAGCACCTCTGCCTTGAGCTTTTTTGCCGTCTCGACCGGGTCCCCGAAAAGACGCTCCGTTCCTGTAAGGTCGATGAAAGCCTCATCAACTGAAATCTGCTGTATGTCCGGGGAATAATCCTTAAAAATCGCCATCACTTCCTCGCTTTTCTCGTGGTAGCGTTTCATCCTTCCCCGGACGAAAATCCCGTGAGGGCAGAGCTTTACCGCCTGATATGTAGGCATGGCCGAATGGACTCCGAATTTCCGGGCCTCGTAGCTTGCTGTTGAGACGACGCTCCTTCTGTCTCCTGGCAATCCACCTACGATGACAGGTTTTCCCCTGTATTCCGGGTGGTCGAGCTGCTCGACTGAGGCGAAAAATGCATCCAAATCAACATGAAGAAAAACTTTGCCCACTTACTCGACCTTCAGCGCCCTTTTTTCTATCCTGAACCTGTTTGGGTCGCTGGTTCTGTAGTATGCACTAATCTCGACCCTGGCTTTGACTTTTGCAGGAGAAGCGTAGTCAATGGAAATGCTTTTTGGAGGGTAATCCGGGATTATGAAAGAATATGAGTCCCTTCCGTCCTGACTTGTGGCCGCCTTGTATTTGTAAATCGAATTGTAAATCGGATGGGTGTCTTCCTCACCAATCAGGGTCACCTCGTATTTTATGGCGGGAAGCTCAGATATGATTCTGATATGGTTGGAGTTCATCCCTGAAAATTCGTTCTGAGAGAGCTTGGCCGACATGGTAAAAAGCTCCTCCCTCACGATTTTTGTCTCCTGTTTTTCTGCTGCCCTGACTTCCGGCTGGTAGATGAAGCGTGAGATTGAGAAAATTACCAGGGAGATGAACAGAAGAATCGCTGTCGTGGAAATGATTCCGTTGATGATGATTTTTTTGAGCGTGTAGCCCATGACCCCGGCAACCACATTCACGAAAACAAGCATCCTGAGCCAGCTTATCTGGAATGGAAGGATGGCGAAAGCAAGAAGAAGGTTCCCGGATGCTGTGGTGAAGACCGTTCTTACAAGCTCTGCCTCATCCGCACTCCTGATGATGATGACTCCGTAGGGCAGGAAGGGAAGAAGCATAAGCAGGAAGTAAAAGATTGCCGAAAAAAGGCCCCTGACCCGCTTGGAGAAATAAATAATCAGGTATTCCGCCGCAAAAAGCACGAAAAGGGTGAGGTCTCTGGAAGAAAAAAGGAAGATGTTGAAAATAGAGACTATTGAAAGAATATATCCGTAAATGAAGGCCGTAATTGAAAACTTGAAGATTCCCTGTACCATAAAAAGAATTGAGATGAAGGTCATGGAAAAGACTATTTTGATTCCGTACTGGATTATTGGATTGATGTGAATGAATCTTGACAGAAATCCTGCCGCATTCTGCCCCAGCAGGAGGGAAAGAAAAGAGATTGCGATTGTGATTGGAATCATGTAGCTGGAGCGGATAAATTCATATTTTTGCCTTTCTCCTCCGATTCCGATGAAGGAAAAAATGCAGAGAATGAGGATTGTAAGGATTCCCACTGAAAGACAGGTGATTATGATGACCTTCTCGCTGATGAAAGCCGGCCTGAAAATGTTACCCCGGTTTATGTAGATGTAGTGCATGTCCCAGTCGCTGGTTTTGGCCGTGCTGTAATTCTCTGCGAAGGATTTTAAGACCGCAAGCTGACCTGACTCCGAAAAATTGATTTCGATTGCCGGAATTTCATTGCTGAAAAAACTCGCGAGCTTTTTGTGACCCCTGATGATTCCGAGCCGGTAAATTGCCGAAAAACTGTCCTCGAAGGAGTAGGGTTTTCGTGTAAGAAAAAAAGCATCGCAGATTCTCTGGGTGAGCCAGAGGGGACTGATGTGGCTTTTGCTGGCCGTGTGGATTTTTGCCTTGTAGGAAGAAGAAAAATCTACTGTGACGGCCACGGAGTCGTCTGAGTCGTCAACTGCTCTTGCGAAGACATCAGTTCCATTTACAGAAGATGCCCCCCTGAATACTTCAGTGTCCAGTGCTGAGAATAAAATCTGGGCTGACCATTTTCGTTTTAAGTCTTTTAGATATAGAAGAAAATCACTGATTGCCTCGGAATTGGCCATGAAATCTTCCTGTGTAAAGCAGAAAATCACTAAATTCCTGCCGTAATCATTTTCGCTGGTCTCTTCCTGGCTGTTTGCTTCGAAAGAAAGAATCAGGTTGTAGGCGAATGCGTCTTGTCCGGTTGGTGAGAGCTCCTGAGCAACTGGTGAAAATCCGTTTTTTGAGAGAGCCTTTTCTACTTCTTGAGAAAGTGCGTTTCCTTCTGGAATTTCCTGAGAGAATATAAAGAAATGTGCCGAAAATATAAGGAGGGCCAGAAGAGTAATTTTACGGACAAACATTATATAAGGATATAATTTGTCGGTTTACAATTCAAGTGCCTTATTGTACAATGATAGAGTTGGATTTTATAAAGGGAGAATATCATGCCAGCAGAAAAAAAGTTTATATTGAATTTGCCTCTTAAAGTCATTCTGACCGAAGAGGGAACTTCCCATTTTATCAGCAACAAAAAAAAGTTGCTTCGTATTCGTCTGGCTGACAATGTTGAGGAATATGGCATCTCTTTAAATCCTTTTTCGCCTCAGTCAATCCAGAACATGATTATGGTTGACTACATCTCCAAAATCGAAATTTCGATGTCCGAGTTCGTTTCTGTCCGTCAGGAAGTCATGGACCTGGCAAAAGTCGTCGTTTATTCAATTCTTTACAAGCAGTTTGACCGCCAGCTTTTTGCCGACCTCATCAAATGTGACTGTGTCCGAAAGCACAACCGCTCAAACCCGAGCGAGCTTATCGATGAGCGCACTAAAATGGACGACAAACAGCTTCGTGCCATGATTTCAAAAAAAGAAGCCGTGGTTCGTCAGGCCAAAAAAGAAATCCTCGACCCGGTCTGGAAGTCAATCATGGAGAACAAGGATTATTCCCTTGAGGAACGAAACATCTATCTCCTTATGACCGAAAAATTCCTCAACCGTCTTTCCCTCATGAACTGGTACATCATCCTCAAATTCTTCAAGGACAAAGAGGGCTTTTCTCAGATTAACATAGCTATCCGTCATCTGCTTCAAATTTACATGGAAAAGTCTCGGGTCGCAGAATACATCTCAATTCTTCTTATGGAGCTTGCCCTCAACGCCGAGAACCAGAACCTCAAAAAAGAGGCAAAAGTCCTCTATGCGGGTGTGGACGACCTTGATGCCCTTTTGTTTGACCCTGAAATCCGCTCAAAAATCATCGGCGAGCTTAAGCGCAAGCACGAGCTTGTTTCCCTCTCATGGAAGCTGGGAGGCGGCTCAACGGCTATCGGTAAGCAGGGCCGTCTTCAGATTATGGTACTCAACAAAAACGACGAGAATCAGGAAACAAAGGCCAATATCGAAGACAAAATGGCCGCCGACACCAACAAGCGTTCCCTTATCGACTTCTACCGCGAAATTCCGGACGGTCAGGGAAGCACCGATTTAGGCCTCTACTATCTTTCTTACCTGGATGATGCCTGCAAAAAGCTCAATGTCAAGTTTGAGTCTATCGTAAACCAGTTTGCAAATCAGGATTTGACGGTCATCAACCTGATTTTCAATTTCTAGGAAGATATGAAAATTTCAAATATTCTCTTCCTGCCATTTTTAGTGACAATTCTTTCTCTGTCTTTTTTCTCATGCTCCGAAAGCGAGGCTGATGTCGTTTCGGCCACGGCAAGCACTGTCTTCGATTTTTCTGACAATGAAAATCCTCCTGCCCAGAGGCTGGCTGTTTTTTTTCAGGTCAGCAATGAAGTTCAGCGTACTGAAAGCTTTACTGTCTCTCACGCAGATTCGGGCTACTCGTGGTTTGTCGCAAAACCAGGAATCTTCACCGGAATGAACAAAAATTACGCATATTCGGTAAACCTCAACGCACCGGAGGGCGAGGAAATCCCCACAGGAACCTATTCCGTCATATACACTGATGCCGCCGGAAACGAGGATTCAATAAGCTTCGCCGTCAATTACAAGAGGGAGCTCCTTTCTTCAACTGCTGAAAAATGCAGGGAATATCTTACAAATCCCATTGAGAATGTGGCCGTCTACGATGACGGGGGTGAGCTTCTTTTTATGGGAAAGGCAAAAAACTCATGGAAGACAAACGAGGCGATTCTGAAGGACTACAAGCTTGCCTGCACAAAAAGAATCTGCTATGTCACGCCGGGAAATTCGGTAATCTGCATGATGCCGGAAGAAAAGTTGAAAACGGAAAACTGAAAGTTGAAAACGGAAAGATGAAAGTTGAAAACGGAAAAGTTGAAAGATGAAAGATGAAATGATTGAGAAAAAAGATATTGATATGGAAGGGGAAAGCGGTTCGGGCATAGCCCTCACCGAGACTCGCCTAAAAAGTCGTCTCACGACTTTTTTCGCCGTTGGCGACCGGCTCCCTATCCCCTCGCTCCAAAAAATAAGGTATTAAAATGAGTGACGATAATAACAATAATGAAATAGTTCGAAAATCCGACGGGATTCACCGGGAAATTCATACTTTTGTGCTTCGTCAGGGGCATTTTACGGCTTCGGAGCGCAAGGCTTACGAGGAACTTCATGACGACTTCTGCCTTCCTTATTCAGAGGAAAAACTTGATTTTGAGAAAATCTTCGGAAACAAAAATCCTGTCGTCGTTGAGATTGGCTTTGGAATGGGAAAGGCAACCGCTATAATCGCAGAGAATAATCCCCGGATTAACTACATCGGAATCGAAGTCCACAAGCCAGGAGTCGGTAAGCTTCTGGGCGAAATCCGGGACCGGGGGCTTAAGAACCTGCGTATCATTGAGCATGATGCCATGGAAGTCCTCAAAAATCAGCTTGAGGACGAAAGCCTTTTTGCCTTTCACATTTTCTTTCCTGATCCATGGCAAAAAAAGCGTCATTTTAAGCGCCGCCTTGTTCAACGCCCCCGCACCGATTTAATGACACAAAAACTCGTGAAGGGCGGCTACCTTTATTTCGTGACTGACTGGCTTCCTTACGCCCAATTCGGCATGGAAGAACTTTGCGCGACTGAGGGGCTTAAAAACCGCTACGAGGGCTATGCTCCCCACCAGGAGTGGCGGCCCGAGACCCGCTTCGAGCAGAAAGGTCTTGATGCGAACCGTGTCATAAACGAAATGATGTTTGAAAGAATTTGACGCAGATGAACGCAGATGGCAAAACAAAATCTGTGTGTATCTGCGTATATCTGCGTCTGATTAAAAAAAGGATTTCCTATGGCAGATTTATTTGACATCGACGAATCGGCTCGGATAAGCGAGCTTGCGACACTAATCAAAAAATATCAGGACTCATACTACAACGGCGAGGGGGAGATTTCCGACGCAGAATTCGACAGACTCTGGGATGAACTCAAAGCCCTTGACCCGAATAATCCTGTCTTGCAAAGGGTCGGAGCCGACAGCGGAAATTTTGCCAAAATCCGCCACATAATGCCAATGGGAAGTCAGGAAAAGGCCGCTAACCCGGAGCAATTCCTGGCCTGGGCAAAAAATCACGCCTACGATGAATATCTTGTTGAGTACAAGCTTGACGGAGCTTCTCTGGAACTCCAGTATTCAAAAGGCGAGCTTGTGAGGGCAGTCACCCGGGGCGACGGAACGATAGGTGACGACATCACCGCCAACGCCCGTAAAATGCAGGGGGTGAAAATCGCCCTTTTTGATTCAGATAACAAGAAAATCAACTTTACCGGGGCAATTCGTGGCGAGGTCATAATGACCCGCACCGTGCACCAAAAACTCTACGCTGATAAAGCCAACTGCCGCAACGCCGCCAACGGCCTTATGAAACGCAAGGACGGAAGCGGAAGCGAAAATCTCTGCATCATAACTTACGATGCCCTTGCCACCGAGGGAGAAAGTCCCTTCAAGGACGAGGAAGGCAAAATCAACTGGCTAAAATCCTGCGGCTTCAATACATCTCCATTAAAAATCTGCAAATCGCCAGACGAAGTGATTGAATACCGTGGTGAAGTCATGGAAGTCAGGAAAAGCCTTGACTACGACATCGACGGCCTTGTAATAAAAGAAAGACGGATTGACCTTGAAGACGCAAGCCGGGCCAGACCAGACCGCCAGATTGCCTTCAAATTCTCTCTCGAAGAAGCCGTCACAACTTTGCGCGAGGTTGAGTGGAGCGAATCTGGAGCCACTTATACGCCGGTCGCTATTTTTGACGAAGTTCAGCTCAACGGAACCACTGTTCAGCGCGCTTCCCTTGCAAACCCGGACACAATGAGGGCTCTCGGGGTCAAAATCGGAAGCCGGGTGGTCGTCGTAAAAAGGGGTGAGATTATCCCCAAAATCGAAAGCGTTTTGAACGAAGAGGCGGGCCAGGTCACGAGCGAGATTGTTTTCCCCAAAAAATGCTCTGTTTGCGGAAGCGAGCTTTGCGACGAGGGAAGCCGGCTTTTCTGCCCCAACAAAAACTGCGAGAAAAGAGTTCTTCATCAGCTACAAAAATGGGTTAGCGTGGTTGACATCCGTGATTTCGGTGACACCCTGCTCAGGGAGCTTTTCAAAAATAAGGAAGTCACTTCGATTTCTGACATTTATTCGCTCACAGCAGAAGGCCTCGTTCCCTATTTTTTGAACGAGGAATCAATCGAAAGCCAGAAGGATTCCCTGGGGGCAAAAAAAGTCTATGAAAGCATCCAGAATCACAGACGCATGAGCCTTGCAATCTTTATCGCAGGCTTTGACATCGAGGGCATGGGCGAGACAATGGTTCAGAAGCTGATTGACGCTGGCTTCAATTCTCTCGAAAAGCTCCTTTCTGCGACCGAAGAAGAAATTGCCTCTGTCTACGGTTTTGCCGAAATCACCGCAAAAATTTTCGTGGAAGGGCTTGCCGAGAACAAAGATGAAATGCTCTCCCTCACCCAGTCTGGAACCATTCATCTTGAAGAAATCGGTGGAGGCACTCTGGCAGGAAAATCCTTCTGCTTTACAGGCGAACTTCACTCTATGAAAAGGGCAGATGCCGAGGCGATGGTAAAACAGGCCGGCGGAAGCTGCAAGTCGAGCGTAACAAAGGATTTGAGCTATCTTGTCACCAACGACACTGCATCAGGTTCCTCAAAAAATCAAAAAGCGGCGAAATTCGGAATTCCTATCATAAATGAAGAGGAATTCCTTAAAATGGTGCAATAACTCGAAATTATTTGCTTTCTTTTTCGAATGTGAAGTCGCTCACGAAAAAATCCGGACTGACAGCTTCCCAGTTCAGGCGTACTTCCCAGTGAAGGTGGGGGCCTGTGGCAAGGCCTGTCGCTCCCGAAAGCCCCAGAAGCTCTCCTCTATCCACTGTCTGGCCGACCTCTACATTCAGCTTGCTCATGTGATAGTAAAGGGAATACAAGCCCGGAAGATGCTCCACGACGACGCTCCATCCTGTTGAAATCCTGTCCTCTGCCATGACGACCTTTCCCTTTCCGGAGGAGCGGACTTCCGTTCCCGTTGGAACACCGTAGTCGATTCCGTAATGCAGAGTGGTTGAGGATTTTCCGTCGCTGTAAGCGAATACACGCCTGTCACCGAAAAATGAAGTTCTTCTTGTCGCTTGTGTCGGTGGCTCGAATCTACTGGTCTCGAAGACGGCGTCATAGTTTTTTGTGCCTAAAATCTTGTTGAGCGACTCAATCTGTGCCTTTCGCTCGGGGCTCGTGTCTGTGCGGATTGCCGTGTTCTTCGCATTGAGGGGAATAGTCTCATAGACGAATTCTTTTTCGATGATTTTGAAAGGAAGGGAGATTGTGTTTTCGGATTTACCAAATGCGGAATAAGTGATTTCTGCCGAGTAATCCCCGCTTTTAGTCCAGGTTGAGATGGCGGCCCCTGTAAGAAGAACAGAATGAATCATCTTTTTGCCAGCTTTCCGTTCGATTCCATAAAAATCAGACTTTGCCGTTGCTTTCTGAGCCGGAGTTTTGTCATCATTGAGCCTAAATATAGAAAGTTTTGCCGTCTCTCCAGAAGATTCTCCAAGCGATTTAATCAGTTTTTTGTCTTTTGTGTCGATTACAAGCCGGACAAAGACCGCATCTCCAGGCTGAACTTCCCGGGAATAATAAGCTGTGAGAGTGTAATCGGTAAATTTGAATTCTTTGGAGAAGGAAAATGCTGCGAAAGATAGAAAAAATGAAAGAAGGGTGAATATTGTTTTTTTCATGCGCATATTATAGCACTAAATCTTGAAAATTGGGGAAAATTATGTATGCTATAATTAGCATAATATTAAGTCACGGAGGAGTGCTGGTAGAATGATTCTTTATATCAATTCCTGCGTAAGGCCGGATTCAAGGACGAATGAGCTGGCCCGTCATCTTTTGAAGAGGGCCGGTGATGAGCCTGTTCAGGAAGTGAACTTGCAGAAAGAAAAAATCCTGCCCCTGGACTGGCAAAGTCTCAGCCACAGGGACAAATGTATTTCATCCTCTCATTTCGATGACGAGATTTTTACCTATGCAAGGCAATTCGCCCTTGCCGACAAAATAGTAATTTCTGCCCCTTACTGGGATCTTCTTTTTCCTTCATCTCTCAGGGCTTACTTTGAGCGGGTCTGTGTCTCAGGCCTTACATTTTCCTATACAGAGGAAGGCAGGCCTAAATCCCTTTGCAGGGCAAAAAAACTCATCTATGTTACGACAGCCGGCGGCTTCATCGGGGAGAGGCACCTGGGCTTTGAATATATAAAGGCTCTTTCCCAACAGTTTTTCGAGATTCCTGAAATAAGGATGGTCAAGGCCGAGGGACTTGATATAGCCGGAGCCGATGTAGAAGCAATCATGGATGCAGCAAAGAAATCCTGCAATAAGGATGATGACGACAATTCTTCATCTTCATGCGACAGGGGAAGATGATTCTTTTACCCGACAATCATCACTGAAAGATATGCTCCCTCAAAATCATCTTCTGTCATGAGTAAAATTTCTTTTCCTCTGAAAATCTTCTCCTCAGGCAGGCTTGCTTTTTGCACGAGAATTGCATTTTGAATCAGCTTGTATTCTTCTATAATTGAAATTATTTCCCTTAAGTGCCGGCCCATCTTCATAAGCACTTTTTTTCCATCCTCTTTGAGTGCGTCTTCAAGTTTTCCTTCTGTATAAAAAGCGTCTCCAGGAATTATGGTGAGCTTTTCATCCTTCTCGCAAAGTGAAATCAGGGCGGAAGAGGCGGCTGCGGAGAATGAGTTCACACCTGGTATGAATTTTACGTCGAATCCCTGGCTTTGAATCAGTATTGCTGTGCGGGCGGCCGTGGAGTAGAGGGTGACATCACCGATTGAGAGCATGGCGACGGATTTACCTTTATTAAGGAAGCTCTGACAGTCACGGGCGATTTTTTCATATTCGGCTGCGGATTTTTCTTTGTCGGCCGTCATTGAAAAGAGGCAGGGAATCAGAGTCTTTTTCGACAGGTCTAATCCTGAGATTTGTGAAATTGAATCCAGGGCAAGGGTGTTTTTTTCGCTTTCCGGGAAGAAAATAATCTCGCATTCCCTTAAAATTCTGACTGCCTGTAAGGTGAGCATTTCCGCGCTCCCGGGACCAGTGCTTACCGGGTAAAAAATTCCTTTTTCCATGATTTATAGTAGCATATTTTCCGGTTTTCTGTTACATTTTCTGACATATTTAATCAGATGTTACGGTTTTGATGACTGATGACAGACTCGCTTTTTCTTTTAGAATTTTTTTTGCGTACTGTCTAACGAGTTCACGAACGCTCCTAAGTCTACATCAGAAGTGACTCAATGAAAAATCTACATTTTTTATTCTCTCACTAAGTTCTTTTTGAACAAGGAGTTCGTTATGAACAAATTCGTCAAGCGTTATTTTATCGACGCTCTCAGCGGTATGGCTCAGGGACTTTTTGCTTCCCTGTTGATTGGAACAATCATCAAAACTCTGGGGCAGCAGCTTCTTCGCCTTGGAACAAATCCTGTCTTCCAGTTCTTTGTAGATGCCGGAAATTTTGCGACTGATGGTCATGTCGTCGGTGCGGCTATGGCTGTTGGTATTGGTTTTGCCATGCAGCTTCCGGCCCTAGTTCTTTTTTCTCTCGTTGCAGTAGGTAGTGCGGCCAATGTCACTGGCGGGGCGGGCGGTCCTCTTGCGGTTCTCGTCATAGCTGTCATTGCGGCCGAGCTTGGAAACCTTGTAAGCAAAAAAACAAAGGTTGACATTATCGTGACTCCGCTTGTCACAATTCTTGCAGGCGCTCTTCTCACAGTTCTTTTCGCCAAATACATCGGTCTTGCCGCAAGTTCTATCGGAAACATCATCGTCTGGGCGACAAAACTCCATCCTTTTGTAATGGGAATCATCATTTCTGTAATCGTCGGCATTGTCCTCACTCTCCCGATTTCTTCTGCGGCAATCTGTGCGGCTCTCGGCTTGGTTGGTCTTGCGGGCGGGGCGGCCGTTGCGGGCTGCAGCGCTCAGATGGTCGGATTTGCAGTCCTCTCATTCCGCGAGAACGGCTGGGGCGGCATCCTCTCCCAGGGCTTGGGAACAAGCATGCTCCAGATGCCGAATATCGTCAAAAATCCAAAAATCTGGATTCCTCCCACGCTTGCCTCTGCAATCACAGGCCCGATTGCCACATGTCTTTTCAAGATGGAGATGAACGGTGCTGCTGTCTCTTCTGGTATGGGAACCTGCGGTCTCGTAGGCCAGATTGGCGTGATTTCAGGCTGGTTCTCGCCAAGTGAGGCGGCTCTCAAGCATGGTGCTCTGGCAATTTCCCCGTCAGCATTTGACTGGCTGGGCCTTATCCTCGTATGCTTCGTACTTCCGGGCCTCCTTTCCTGGGCATTCGGTTCTATTCTTAGAAAAATCGGCTGGATTAAGGAAAATGACTTGCTTTTAGAAAATTAGGCTGGATGCCCATGCGTCAACGGCGCAAATGTCAATAACTTCCAATAGGCAAACGGCGGCTTGTCCGCCGTATTAAAGAAGGGGATCTCACGCTTGGGTAGAACAAAGAAGAAATACAAATTGCTATAACTTTAACTGATGCAAAAACGAGCGTAGGCGGGGTTATGGCACGAATCCACTTTGTGCGTGCGAGCGAAGCGAGTCAGATACCTTATACGCACAACCGTGGATTCTAGTGCCATGTTCCCGCCGGAAGCTCGTTTTTGTTTTAGTAAAATTAATCGAATAATTTTGCTATTCTTCTTTTTCCATGTTATAATCAACCCATATGGCAAATGATACAACAATCGCAACGACGAGTCCTATCGGCCAGCATCTTGAAAAGGTAGCTGAGGGTGCTCCTGTCTCTTATTTAATGTTCAATCAGAAGAAAATCAATCTTGTGGCAAAAATGACTATCGGCCGCTCAACAGAATGTTCGATTGTCATTGACAACAAGCTTGCAAGCCGTCAGCATGCCACAATCCAGAAAATCCGTGACGCATATTTCCTTAAAGACGAAAAGAGCACCAACGGCACATTCCTGAACGGTCATCGCATTCCTCCTGACAAATATGTAAAGCTCAATCCGGGCGATAAAATCACGATTGGCGCTGCCACACTCGTGATGTCATAAGGACCTTCTTTGTCGAATCTCCGCTTCATCCTGCAGTCCTATCTTGATTCTCCTGAGCTCCCGTCTCATGAGGCTCTGCTTTCCCTCTCGGAGAGCGCTATTGCCGTCCTTGAGGGTGAGAACCCTTCTTACAGGCCCCCTGACTCTGCAAAAAAGCCGGGCGGCCTCCTTGATTTTACCGGCCATGAATACCAGTCACTTCCGCTCTTGATTGTGCCTGACCTGCACGGACGGGGAAAATTCATCCTTGACATACTTGACTTTAAGCTTGAGGGGCAGACAGTCCTTGATCTTCTTGAGGCAGGCGAGATAATCGTACTTTGTGTCGGGGATATCTTCCATTCTGAGAGCCGGGGAAAGGCCAGGTGGAAGAAGGCTTTCCTTGAGTGCATGGCCGGAAACCTTGTGAACGAGGCACTCAGTGAGGAAATGCGGGAAAATCTTTCTCTTTTGGAGATGATTCTTTCGCTTAAATCAGCTTTTGCAGGCCATTTTCACATTCTGAAGGGAAACCACGAGAATGTCCTGAACGAGGATATGAGGGCCCGGCACGGAAATGTTCCCTTCTGCAAATTCTGCGATGAAGGAAACATGGTGAGGAATTTTTTGCAGCATGCCTATGACGATTTGATTCTCCATGAGATTTATTGTTTTGAGAACGCCCTTCCTGTTTGCGCGGCTTTCAATAATTGTGTGGTGAGCCACGCCGAGCCAGCCTCCTTCCTTACAAGGGAACAAATCGTAAATTATCACGAAGAATTCTCCATGGTCACTTTTGCGTTGACATGGACAGCGAACGATACCGCCCGACCGGGCACGGCTGAACATTTGTTCGGCGAGCTTTTGCCAGAGACGAGCCGTAAGAGTGCATTATATTTTTCGGGTCACAGGCCGGTTTTGGGTAAATATGCCCTCCGTCAGGAAGGCCGCCTGGTGCAGATTCATAATCCCGATGTGGAGCAGGTGGCGCTGGTGATTCCGGGCAAAAAATTTGATCCGGAAGATGATATTGTAGAAGTTGAAAGGAGACAATAATGGCAGAGAACCTTCCTCAGATGATTGGTAAGTATCGCATTATGGGCCTGGTCGCCAAGGGCGGCATGGGGGCGGTTTATAAGGCCGTACACCCGACCTTAAAACGCATGGTCATCTTAAAAAAGCTCACGATTAAGGGAAACGCCACGATTCGGGAGCGATTCAAGCGGGAGGCTCAGATTCTCCTGGACATGCAGAGCCCCTATATCGTGCATCTCTTTGATTATTTCGTCGAGGGAAACAGCCACTATATTGTAGAAGAATTCGTTGACGGCCTTTCCCTGGCTCAGGTAATCGAAAAACAGGTGTCGCTGGGGACAGAACTTTCGCTTTTGGTCTTTCTTGACGCCTGCTATGCCCTCAAATTCGCCCATGCCCGGGGAATCGTCCACAGGGACATAAAGCCGGGGAACATTCTTATCAGCCGCAGGGCAGAGGTAAAGCTTGCTGACTTCGGTATTGCGGCCAGCGACGACATCGAAGAAATCGCTGTCACAAAATCAGAGCGGATTGTCACCAGGGTTGCGGAGGATGTCACCCAGACTGGAGTCACTTTAGGAACCCCGGCCTACATGAGTCCTGAGCAGATTATGGATTCCCGTTCTGTTGACAACCGGGCCGACATTTATTCCATGGGTGTCATGCTTTATGAAATGCTCACGGGCACTAAGCCTTTTGCTTCGACAATCAGCGAGGAGAACCTTCAGAAAATCCGTAAGGGAAAATACATAAATCCCCGGAAAATTGACCATTCGATTCCTCCGGTGATTTGCCGCATGATAAAAAAAATGCTCAAGGGCAATCCCGAAAAACGCTACAAGTCCATTGACTCGGTAATAAAAATCGTAAAAAAATATCTCCGGGACTATGACACCCATGAAATCCGTGTCTCGCTCGCCCAGATAATACTTGCCAAAAACCAGTTCGTGATTCCGGAATTCGAGAAAAAGAGCCGCCTTGGAGTCAAGATTGCAAGCTATATCGCATCTGCCTTTGTTCTTGGAGTCCTGGGGATGTACGCATGGAGCGAGGGAATTTTCCATGCCTCTGTTCTAAGCCCCTGGTACAAGCCGGTCACTTTGAACCTTGTTACGCCTGTCGCCGGGGTCCAGAACAATATTTACGGCCTCGATATCCCGGTCAAGGCCTATTTCTTCGACGAGAGCGACGCAGACCTTCCCGAGGTGGGTGGAAGCCGCCGTGATTTCAAGAACTCGGATGGAATCGTAACCCGGACCAAGAGCGGAAAGCGGATTTCAGCTTCTTCTGCCCAGAATATAAAATACCTTACGATAAAGCCTGTTTACCTTAAGGACGGGCTTTACCGCGTCAAGGTGCTCGTCGGTTCCTATGTCATGTGGTCGAGCTTTTCGGTGAACGGTGAGCCGGTCAATTTGAATTTCGACAATTTGCAGAAGACCAGCCGTCAGGTCAGCGTTCAGACCCGTGCCTTTGATGCCCGTACAGGCGAAATACTCACCAGCAAGACTGAATTCACCGTGCTTTACAATGGAAAATATGTGCCATTCAGCCAGGTCCCGCCAAAAGAACTTGCCAGCGGCAAGGTTATGAAGATTCACGCAGAGTGCCCGGGCTACAAGACCAAGGAATTCAGCATGATTGTGGACTGGTATCAGGATACTTTGTTTGTAAATGCAGGACTGGAAAAATAAATGCCGTGACAGGTCTTCTTGAGGCGGGCAAAAGCTTCCAGCAGAAATAATCTAACCCTTGACTTTCTTTCTGTATTGTAACAAAATTTCTGCATAAAAATGAAATTTACTATCCTTATAATCGACGATGAAAAAAATATCCGCGAGGGACTTGCCGCTGACTTTGAGATGGACGGCTACAATGTCAAGATTGCCGCCAATGGTAAGGAAGGTCTTGAGCTCATAGCGAACGGTGACATCGACCTTGTGATTACGGACCTCCGGATGCCGGGTTCAATTTCCGGCGAGCAGGTCCTGCGTGAAGTTACGACAAAGATGCCTGGAATTCCTGTCATCGTTCTAACCGGACACGGTTCCATTGATGCAGCCGTAAAGGCCATGCAGGATGGAGCCTACGACTTCCTTACAAAGCCACTGAACCTTGCCCAGCTTGAGGTGATCGTTAAACGAGCCCTTGAAGGCCGTGAGCTTTCAATCAAGCACACGGAGCTTTTGAAGCAGGTCTCAACTCAAAAAAAGACCGGCATGATTATCGGAAAAAGTGCCGCCATGCAAAAAGTGATGACTCTGGTAAAAAAAGTCGCAGATGCCAGAATTTCTGTTCTTATCACCGGAGAGACAGGAGTCGGTAAAGAAGTTGTCGCAAATGCGATTCACAATCTTTCTTCCAGGAGCGAAAATGCCTTCGTTCCCGTCGTCTGCTCTTCTTTGAGCGAGACTCTTCTTGAGAGCGAGCTGTTTGGCCACGAGAAGGGGGCTTTCACTAATGCAGAATCGATGCACAAAGGCAAGTTTGAGCTTGCTCACGGCGGAACAATTTTTCTTGATGAAATTGGCGAAATCAACCAGAGCGTGCAGGTCAAGCTGCTCCGTGTCTTGCAGGAAAAAAAGTTTGAGAGGGTAGGCGGAGAAGAGCCGATTGAGGTCGATGTGCGTGTCCTTGCCGCCACAAACAAAAATCTTGAGGAAGAGGTAAAGGCGGGGCGTTTCCGTGAGGACTTGTACTTCCGCCTCAACGGAATCCATATCGAAGTTCCGCCTTTGCGTGAGCGAAAGGACGATATTCCTCTCTTATTGAACAGTTTTCTCGAAAAATATAACGACGAGAACGGAAAAAACATAAGTGGATTTGACAGTCATGCCCGTAATGCCCTCTATAAATACGACTGGCCGGGAAATATCAGGGAACTTCAGCACTGCGTCGAGAGCTCGGTGGTCATGGCCAGTGGAAGCGAAATCACACTGGAAGATTTGCCGCCATCGGTGAGCAAGGCAAGCAGCCTTGAGACAATCTCTGTTCCTGTGGGAATTACACTCGATGAGGCTGAAAAAATCTTGATTCAGGAGAACCTTGCCGCAAACAAAGGAAACAAGAGCAAAACAGCCGAGGTTCTTGGAATCGGGCGTAAGACCCTTCACCGAAAGCTTGAGGAATACGGGCTTGATGATAGTGATGAATGATTTTTTTCCACTTTTTTTCGAAAAATCATGTTTAAAGTGTTGACTAACTTTTTCCTATCTGATATATTATCAAAGTCAGCTCGCTACTGAGTTGCAATGATGTCTCCTTCGTCTAGTGGTTAGGACATCGGGTTTTCATCCCGACAACAGCAGT
>CAMOEE010000008.1 GCA_946611835.1 uncultured Treponema sp.
TGTATGATTCATCATATGAAAAAACAGCATCACTAAAAGAGTTGCCTGTGATACGCCCGGCCTGAACAAACTGTCCGTTTATCTCTATCTGAACTATGAGATTGATTCCAGCCATTTATCCCCTCGCCTCTACATTTATATTCAATCCCAGAAGATTCAAAAGATGCAGCGTTTTTCCAATTTCACAAGTCGCCTTTCCATTTTCAAGATCAGAGAGAAAGCTCATGCTAAAGCCGGTTATTTCGGAAATATATTTCTGCGTATAGGACAATTCTTTGCGGCGATTTCGAATTACCTGTCCTAAAGAAATAGAATCATTTACCAGCATAGAAGTCCCCTGTAAATATAGTCGAACGGCTTATTTCTGTATTTATGCAAACAAAAATAGCCGTTCGACTTAAATATCTACTTTGTATCATAATATAGCCGAACGGCGTTGTCAATAATTTTGACTTCCCCCATAGCAGAAGAAAAAAGATTCATCTTTAAGACTTTGCGGTAAATATTTCACTGAGGCTTTATCATTTTCGTGAGTCTTTGTAAAAATTTGATAGCTTTTACCAAATAGTTTGCAAATTTTTGAAAACTATTTGATATTTGTTTACATGAATTTGAAAACAATCCAGACTATTATCTGACAAAAGTTTAATTTGCGCCGATTTAAGTGACGATGACACTAAAAAACGTGAGTTCCGTGCAATCAAAGAAGCCTGTTCCGAATTGAACTGCTCAAAAGCACATATCATCGTTTTAAATCAGGAAAGTGAAACAGTGCAACTTGATACAGTCACTGTCAATGTTGTAAATGCGGTAGAATGGCTTACGGAATAGAATTTCTTCCGAATTCTCTTTCTCCCCCACCTAGACAAGGCTGACAAAAATCTCTAAAATGTCAAACTGACAAATTACAAAAAACTGTCAATATAAATAGGAGCGTAAAAATGAAAAGAATTGCCGTAACATCAATTCTGGCACTTTTGGGAACTGCCGCACTTTTTGCAAGCGGAGTCGAGAATAAGACGAATCTTAGTACAGGATATTTGCGAAATCCAAGTCGGAATACAGAAAATTCCCGTCCTGAAGCAGCTTTTTACAACATTGCAGGAACAGCCTACCTCAAAGAAGGTCTTTGGATTGGCGGTGGAAACCAGTTCGTCATCAAGGAATACGGAAACGAACTCAAAACTGGCAATGCCCTTTCTGCATACGAAATTAATGACTATTATTCAAACGATGAAACAACAGTCTGGCTCTACCCGGATTTGAACGCAGTTTACAAAAAAGGAAGATGGTCAATCTTTGGAAACTTTGGCGTTTACGCAGGTGGCGGTTCACTCAGCTACAGCGAAGGAACTTCTGCAACAACACTTTTGTTTGCGGGCGGAGCAAAATCACAGCAAAATGAAGCAATAAAATATGGTCTTGCAGCAGGGGCAGCACAGCAAACAGCAGCAACACTCACAGCAGCAGGCACAACAACAGATCCAACAACAGGTCTTAGCGTAGCAGAATTGGGTGCACTTGCAGCAAGCTACGGTGCAATTTCATCAGAATATGGTGCAACAGCAAAAGCTTCCAGCCAAATGGCACAATCCCACTCGCTCGATGTAACCTCAATCACTTACGGTCTTCAGCTCGGAGCTTCTTATCAGGTTCTTGACTGGCTTTCACTTGCCGCAGCTTATCGCTACACAATCGGCACACAAAAAATGACACTCAAATGTTCAGACGCAGATTTCGTTACAGTCAATGGAGGAAATGAAATCAGCTATGATGCAGAGGGTTATGGTCAGAGCTGTGTTTTCGGAATCCATGTAAAGCCAATCGACAAGCTTGACCTCTCTCTTCAGTATCAGACTTTGAGCCGAATCGACTATGATGTCAGCAATGTAAAGGGAAATGTTGCAAAATATTACGATATCACCAACAGCAAAAAATTCCGAACCGACTTGCCGGCCGTTCTCAATCTGGGTGCCGGATACTCAATTCTTGATAATCTCTATGTGAGCACAAGCTTCAACTATTACTTCAATGTTTTTGCACAGCAGAATTCAATTCTTTCAGAAACAGATTATGATAATTCAATGGAATTCGCACTTGGCGTAGACTGGAGATTCTGGAAATTTGCGGGCGTTTCTCTCGGTGCTTCTTTCGGAAATCAGGGAATCAAGGACGACTCGAACAGCACATTCAACCCGGTTCTCAACAATTTCGTAATTGGCGGTGGATTTGAAATCTACCCGACAGAGCAGCTTACAGTTACTCTTTCCGCCCTTTACGCAAAATATTTCGATGCTGATTACTATCTTGAGGGCTATAAAACAACCCTCTCAAAGAAAGTAACCAACATCGGTGTAGGTCTCACCTACCACTTTCCAAACCTGTAATTACTTCTTAACAGAAGCTTTTCCCGCTCCGGCATTTGCCTTTACGAAATCCGGCACTTTGTCAGCGGGGATTGCTTCGTATTTGTACGGAATCTTGAAAAGGGGTGAAGTTGAAGTCTTGAACTGTCCTGTCTTTTTTCCGTTGACCGACTTGTCTATATCACCCACAAAATAAACGCTTCCCTGCTTGTTGCCAGAATCTCCTGAGAACGAATATGAAGTTCCAGGTCCATAGAAATTGCATTCAGACTGAATAAGGGCATTGATTCGGACGCCCAGGGCATAGTCGCTCTTGTATGGAGCGCTTTTATCAACCTCAAAGAAGTTGTTGTATGTGTGAACTGTTGTGAGCCGGACCATAGGCAATCGCTGGCCGCAGTTGTAGAAATAGTTGTGATGAAGAGTGACTTTTCGGTTCTCCGGAGTCATCTTTTCAGAGTCGCTCGCACCAATCAGCATTGTTTTGTCATGGTTCATCAATTTGCAGTATGAGACCGTGACATTGTCGCTTGTAGATTTGATGTCGCACAATCCGTCATAAGTCTGCCATTTTTCGTCGAATTTGCCGCCTGTCATAACATGAGAGACAGCGACTGTGTCCCCAAGCGTGCAGTGGTCAATCCATACATTCTTTGAGCCGTATACGACAATCGTGTCGTTCTCAGCATTATAACCGTCGTTTGCCTCGTGATGAGGGAAGGGGTCATAAGCGTCCCGAATCGTAAGATTGCGCAAAATGACATTCGAGACATTCATTACAGAAACAGAACCACCGAAAAATCCTGATTCTTCCGTAAGGCCGATAATCATGGTATTGCTTTGAAGAATGAGCCTGATAATTGAGCCATAAGCGCCGTTCATGCCGTGCATCGTATCGTAGAGCTTACTCTGTTTTGAGCCGCCCTTGCTCGTGTCTTCCGTTTCCGTGGAACAGGCGGCAACATAAGCGTCACGATATTCCTTGTAAGTGGCAAAATTGCTGTGACTTTTTACGAAAGCATCCAGAGCGGGAGTTGAGCCGCCCGCTTCTTTTGGCATCATTCCCTCTGACATGTCAATCATGCCGTCAACGAAAATCAAGCCTCCTTTTTTGACAGCATTAAGCAAGTCCTTTTTATTGCTGACTGTAACCGGAGTTTTGGTGTTGATTTTATCAAGAATACCAGCCGTTCTTGCAAATCCGTCCGGCAAATCTGATGCAGAGATAACCTGTTCGGCAAAAGCAGCCGAAACAAAAAGGAAAGAAGCAGAGAACAAAGTTGCGAAAAGTTTTAAAGTCTTCTTCATGTGAAATTCTCCTATAATAAAAAACTAGGAAGAATTATACACCAAAAAGGCAATAAATCAAAATTCTGGCGGGATTTCAGCGAAATTCTGTATAAAAACTTATTATGATTGAAGCTCAGCCCTGTGATGCAGTCTCTTTTGCTCGTACTGTTTCTCGTCGGCCCGCTTCAAAAGAAGGTCAAGATCACTGTCGTCCTTTGTGAAATAGGAGATTCCGATACTGATTGAGAGCTTGAAGGGCATTCCGCTGCTACGGTTGTATTCCTCGGTTGCGGCCTCAAGTTTTTCAAAAAGAAACTGCGCCTTACTCTCGTCAAGGCCTGGAGCTACAATGGCGAATTCATCTCCGCCCAGACGACCGATTACGCAGCTGTCGCACAAGATTTTTTTGAGAACCTCAACCTCAGCCTGAATCGCGATGTCTCCCATGTCGTGTCCAAGCTCATCATTGATTTTCTTGAGCCTGTCCATGTCTCCATAAATGACTCCGCCGCACTCGCCCCGCTCAACAGAATCCTGAATCGCCTTGATTCCGTATTTCATAAAGCCGCCCCGGTTGAGAACTCCCGTAAGAGAATCCGTGACCAGGTCATTTTCCTTGAGGGTAAGAAGCCTGTTTGATGCCAGCGCAATTCCTGTCGCACTGAAAATCAGCTCGTACATTCTTGGTTCGACAGAGCCTGGGGTGTAGACGACATAGCCATACTGATAAGATGTGTTGAAAAGGCTCGAGACTACGACGCTCTCACCTTCCTCAAATTGAAATCCGTCAGGAATCATCTTATTGCGGGGGTCAGTTTCAACCGACTCCAAATTCTTAAAGTATCCCCTGGAGGAAAAGGCAATCAGAACCCTGGCTGTATCCGGCAATTCAAATTCATCGTTTTTTCCGTAGTAAATCGGCTCATCATAAAGGCAGATTACGCACGACTTGATTCCATAATCATGCAAATTTCTGATGAGCAGATTCTTGAAATCCGTGAGAGACAGGGAAGCCTGCATCTCCTGCAAGAAAAAATGGAAATGGGCGATAATTTCCTTTCGGCGGAGGACCAGTTCTTCGATATCAAAACGGTTTCTGTTCTCGACTTCATTGGTATCATTCTTGGGACATCCGCATGACTCCCTGTACCTTACGATTGAAGGAACGGACATTTCTATTAGCCGCTGACTCTCCCCGGAAAGCTGCTTGTCCAGGATGCTTGAGGCAAGATAAGCCTGGGTGTCAATCTGCTGGTCAATGCTGGTAAGCTCAGGATTCGAATAGAGACATCGCCTCTGATTGTCAAAGCCGGTGACAATCACATCATCAGGGAAGGAAAGACCGAGTTCATGAAAATAAGCGATGCAGCCGAAAGCCAGATCATCGCTGCAAGTGACAATCGCATCAAAATAAACATCTTCTTTTTTGGGGCATAGTAGCTTTAATTTTTCGTATGCCTCTTCGTATGTGTAGTCGGCATAAATTATGCTTTTTTCGGTCAGGGGGATTCCCTTTTCCTCCAGGAATTCTTCGTAAGCCTGCCTGCGGCTGAAAATATCGACTGAAGTTGAGAAGGGCATCATAAGGACAATATTCTTATGATTGTGGTGATCGTAAATATGATTCAAAAGCTCCTTGAATGCACCCTTGTTGTCCGAGCAGATGCTTGAGATGCCCGGAACAGGAGCGCCAATGCTGACCAGGGGCAGGAAAGCAAGCTCTCTGACTAAATCGGCCCGCTTTGACTCGGGGATATTCTGGCAGTAGGTATTGGTCGCAAGCAGAATGCCGTCAATATTGCCTTTTGAAACTAATTTTATTGCCGCATAGAACTGATAGTCGAAGGAACCATGACTCCAGTTTTTTCCCCTTATGATGAAAATCATAAGCTGCAGATTGTGCTCTTTGCAATATCTTTCCGCCCCTTCCACCATGAAGTTGAAATAATCCGAGTCTAAATCCTGAACAAGTAGCGCAACTTTTTTCAAATTATCCCCCACCCCGTCTAATCCTGCTTTATTCAGAGCATCTCATTATTATATCAATAATTTCGGGAAAATACCATGTTTTTTCTTTGCGATTGAAGAATCCGAATTTTTCCTCAAAAGTGTTCTTTGCGTTCCAGTCACCGTTATCCCAGAGACAAGTCACCATATTGTATTTGTGGCTCTCGCTAACGAAACATTCGAACCATTTGACCCGCTCTTCTGTGTTGTCTTTGTTCGTAGCACCATATTCGCCGATGATTACAGGAATTCCTTTTGAGACAAAATGCTCGTTGAGCCAGCCGAAATTGTACACAAGCTCACCACGATGTTTTTCCATGAAAACGGTCTCTCCCGGATTTTCCATGGCGAAAGAATAAGGAGTGTACATGTGGACTGAAATCAAAAGCCTGTCCTCAACAGAGTCTTTCGGAAGCTTCCATGAAGAATCAGCCTGATATGAATTGATTGAAGCCGCAAGACCAGTGACCATAATGAATCTTTTGGCGTTGTTTTTCCCCGAAGCACGGATAGTGTTCAGGGCAATCTGGTTGAGCTTATTGAGATTGCCTGCTCCGTCCCTGCAGACCGTACAGCCCTGATTGTACCACCATTCATGCTCGTGTCCCCGAAGACGAGGCTCATTGAAAAGCTCAAAAATCAGATGCTCGTCATAGCCCTTGTTGAAGGCCAGGGAAATCTGTGCCCAGAGGTTTTTCGTAAAAAGCATGGACTCATTGTAATTGAGGGAACTCGGATAGTAGCCCTTTCCTCTCGGCATAAGTCCTTCCCTCTCATAATTGTCGTGATGGTCGTTCAGAATTACATAGAGGCCGTCCTCAATGCACCAGTCAACTATTTCCTTTACACGGGCCATCCATGCAGTATCTATAGTATAATTTGAATCAATCAGATGATTGGCCCATGAGCAGGGCAGGCGGATTGTCTTAAAACCGGCGGCCGCAACTGCATCAATCATTTCTTTTGTCGTAAGGGGCTGGTGCCAGCTTTCCTCTGATGCAAGACCTGTCTTTGAATTTGCATCAAGGGTGTTTCCCAAATTCCAGCCGCATCTCATTTTTTCAGCAAGTTCCATTGCGGTGCAGTCATTAAAGGCGACCGATTTTTTGTCCTTAAGAGGTTTTCCTGAAAAATTGTATTTCTCACCTGAGAAAACCGGCATCATTAGTATAGAAAGAAATGCGAAAGTAATAGCTTTTTTCAATAATTTCATATCAAAACTCCTGACCATAATAAGATACAGCCGTTCAGGAAAAAACCAATAGCAAAAATTTGAGGTAAATGTCTTTTTTTTGCATTTTGTCCATTATAGACTTTTTAAAAAATATTAATACAAAAGTTTAACATTAAGATAATTTTTTTGATATTTATTTTGTCTTTTGACTTTAATAATCAAACTACCAAACTATTATTTCGGGAGCTTTGTTATGAAAAAAAGTATAAGCGGAAATCTGGTATTCCTGGACGGTGAAGAATTTTATAAGATTGAGAATTACGACCTGATGGACGACTTTTTTATGACCATCACAAGTTCCAGCGATGTATGGAATTTTCTGTGGGCACAGGGCGGTATCAGCGCCGGCAGAAAAAACTGCGACTATTCGATTTTCCCCTACTATACGAGCGACAAAATTCAGGACACAAAAGGAAGTACAGGCTCCCTCACAATCATCAAAATCAAGAGCGAAGGCAAAAAAGGCATTGTCTGGCAGCCCTTCGAGAATCTCTTTGGCACTGGAACAACACGCTTCAATGAGGCCATGGGAATCTCACGGAACATCTACAAGAGCCTTAACGGAAGCAAAATCTGGTTTGAGGAAGTAAATCTTCTTGCAGGAATCTCCTTCCGCTACGGATGGACGAGCAGCCAGAAATTCGGTCTCGTAAAACTCTGCAGGATTGAGAACCTCACGGACAAAAAGCTGACCCTGAAAATCCTGGACGGATGCCGCAACATCATGCCTTCGTCTTGTACGGCCAGCTTCCAGAACGAAAAGAGCGTCCTTCTCGACGCATACAAAAAGGCCGAGGTGGAGCCGGTCTCAAACACAGCTCTCTTCACCCTTTCCTCTATAGTAACTGACAAAGCGGAGCCAAGCGAATCACTCAAAACCAATGTCTGCTGGTTCACTACAAAGGATCCTCTGATTCTCTCGGACAACGCCGTTGAGCTTTTTCTTGGCTCAAAGACAGACCTTCTCCTCGCCCAAAAAAAAGAACTGAACGGAAAGCGGGGACAGTGCTTCATCATGCACGAAAGCGAGCTTGTGGGAAAGAGCGCCGAATGCTGGGAACAGGTTTTCGATGTGGATTACGATGCCTCAAAACTTGTCGAGCTGAAATCACAGATTGAGGACAGGGAAAACGCATGGCAGCTTCTCACGGAGGACATTAAAAAGACTGACGAGGCACTTGAAGCAAAAATCGCCGAGGCAGATGGAATCGAGTCCTCGGGCAACAAAATCGCAGACCTCCACCACAGAACGAATGTCATGTTCAACATCATGCGGGGCGGAATTTTCGCAGACAAGGGAAGAATCCGCACAGAAGATTTCATTGCTTTCGTAAAAATCAGGAACAAGCTCCTGGCGCTCGAAGTCGAATCCCTCATAAAAGAATCAAAAATCGAAGGAAAGATTCCACGGAGAGAGCTTGAGAAAGTCATTTTCAAAAGCGGAAATCCTCAGCTCAAACGAATCTTCCTTGAATATCTCCCACTCACCTTCTCCCGCCGGCACGGAGACCCAAGCCGGCCATGGAACCGCTTTAACATAGACCTTGTCTCAAAGGACGGCGAAGAAAAAATCAACTATGAGGGCAACTGGCGGGACATTTTCCAGAACTGGGAGGCTCTTTTGTGGTCTTACCCGGAATATGCCGCCAACATGGCCTCAGTTTTCCTCAACACAATGACGGTCGAAGGCTACAATCCCTACAGAATCACGCGGGCAGGCCTCGACTGGGAAGTGCCGGAAGAAGGGAATCCCTGGGCACAGTTCGGTTTCTGGGGCGACCATCAGGTCATCTATCTTCAGAAAATTCTGGAAATTCTCTGGAAGTTCGACAAAAAACAGCTTCTTTCCCTGATGAACGAAAAAATCTTCTCCACATCGAACATTCCCTACAGAATCAAAAGCTACGAAGAGATTTCAAAAGACCCAAGAAACTCAATCCGCTTTGACTACAGCCTCGACAAAAAGCTCCGGGAAGACGAAAAAATCTTCGGAAGTGATGCGCACTGCATCAATGACGGCCAGAAACTCCAGCTCACAACACTCTCCACCAAACTCATGCAGCTCCTTCTGGCAAAAATGCTCAACCACATCCCAAACGCAGGAATCTGGATGAACATGCAGCGGCCCGAATGGAACGATGCCAACAATGCCCTAGCAGGCTGGGGATGCTCAGTCGTGACCATGTGTTATCTTGAGAGAATGCTCTCTTTCCTCATTAAAGTCTTCGGAAATATGGATGAGAGCGTTATCATCAGCAAGACTGTCCTGAAAACCCTGAAATCAGCCTGTGAGAATTACAAAGATTTCCTCTCTTCACAGGAAAACGCCACAAATTCCCGGAAACGAAAGGAATTCACCGACAAAAACGGCCTGCTTTTTGAACAGGAGCGAAGCCAACTTTATGAAAAGGGTTTTGCAGAAGAGTACGAGAAAATCTCAGCCCAGAAAATCCTTGATTTCCTGAGAACCTTTGACGAATCAATCAGGAATTCTATCAACGCAAACCGCCGGTCAGACGGTCTCTTCCATTCCTACAACTCGGTTATCTTCACCGAAAAGGAAATTCAGATTGTGCCGCTCAAACTCATGCTCGAAGGTCAGGTAGCGATTCTCAGCTGCAATATTCTCACCAAAAACGAGAAGAAATACCTGCTCGATTCCCTGCGCCGAAGCGAAATGTTTGAGGAAAACCAGCACTCCTACATGCTCTACCCGATTTCAGTCCTTCCAAATTTCATGGAAAAAAACTGTATCAGGGAATCAGAGTTGAAAAATTTAAGAAATTTCATCGAGAGGAATGGTTCTGAGGTCTTCAAAAAAGACCTGGGCGGAACCTGGCACTTCAACGCCGACTTCCGAAACGCAGACTGCATGAAAGAATTCATAAACTCACTCGACGAAAGCAAAAAACCGAACGCAGAGGAAGAAAAAGAGATTTTCGCCCTTTATGAAAAGATTTTCAATCACCAGAGCTTTACCGGCCGCTCAGGAACATTCTACGCCTATGAGGGTCTGGGCTGCATTTACTGGCACATGGTCTCAAAACTGCTCCTTGCCACCCAGGAAAACCTGGTGAACTACAAGGATCCGATTTTCGCATTCTACAAGGACATCAAAAAAGGACTTGGAAGCGCAAAAACTCCTGTTGAATACGGAGCCTTCCCCTACGATCCTTACTCTCACACACCCTTCAAGCAGGGAGTAAGGCAGCCTGGAATGACCGGCCAGGTAAAAGAAGAAATCATCGCCCGATTTATGGAACTTGGTCTGGACATCGATGACGGAAAAGCCGTCTTCAACCCAACCTACCTGGAAAAGAAAGACTTTGCCGAGGACGGAAAGATTACCTTCACCTGGTGCGGAACGAAAATCATCTATGAGCAGAAGCAGGGCGAGGGCATAAAAGTCACTTATAAGGACGGGAAATCCGCTTCCTTTGAGGGAAAGGTCCTTCCGGAAAAAGAAAGCCGCCTCCTGTTTGAAAGAAGCGGCGAAATCTCAGAAATTTGCGTGAGCGTAAGCTAAGGGATTAGCTGAAAACGTTCAGCAGGAAGAGCTTACTTTGTCGTTGCGGCCTTGAGTTTCATAAGAAGCTCTTCGCCGTAAACGGCGGTGAAAACATCCATAACCCCGCTCGTCGCCTTCTGGAAAGCCTTGAGGTCAGGGGTGATGATTGTCATGCCAGCTTCCTTGAGCTTACCGACATAAGAAGCGGTCTGTTCCTTAACAAGCTTTCGGTCAAGTTCCTGGGCTTTTTTTGCAGCCGAAAGAAGGATAGCCTTGTCAGCTGGCGAGAACATATCCCACAGTTCTTTTCGGATTACAAGCGGCATCGCATCATAGCTGTGGTTTGTGATTGAAAGATATTTCTGCTCCTCATAAAGCTTTGAATTGTAGATTACAGGAATAGGATTTTCCTGAGAATCAAAAAGCCCGTCTCGCAGAGCCTTTTTAAGTTCGTTGAAAGCATAAGGTTTTGGATTTGCCCCTAAAGCGGACATAGTTTCCATTACAATCTGGTTTGGCGGGGTGCGGATATTAAGCCCTTTCATGTCGGCGACGGACTTTACAGGGCGATTTGTCGTAGTTACGCACCTGAAGCCATTGTCAAAATGAGAGAGAACAACAATTCCGAATTCCTCGAGGGTTTTGTTCACCTCAGAAATAAGATAACCGTCCATAAAGGCCCAAGCGTCCTCAAAATCAGAGAAAAGGAAAGGCATGGCTGAGATTCCAAGTTTTGTGGCATAGACCGCAAAATTTCCTGCGCTTGAAACCGTCATATCGACCTTGCCGTTGATAACGCCCTCGATAAGCGCTCCGTCACCGCCAAGCTCTCCGTTGGGATGAATGTCGATTTTAATGCGGCCCTTTGAAGCCTTCTCGACCTCGTCCTTGAACAAAAGCGAAGCCACTCCACGAGGGTCTTCCATGTTCGTAGAAAAACCTAGCGAAATTACAGCATTCTCAATCTTTGACTCCTCTTGTTTTCTCTCCACGGTCGTCTGAACAGCCTTTTTCTTGTTGCAGGAAAGAAAAAGAAGTGCAAAACCGCAAAGACCTGCCAGAATTAATCTTGACTTACTCATATACTGACTCCCCAGCACCTTTCATGCTGTCATCATATATTGCAAAATTGTTTTTGCCGTTGTTCTTGACATGATACAATGCACTGTCCGCCATGGTGAACAAATTTTTGTAAGTGCCGGACTGTTCCGGGAAGAAGGAAATTCCGATACTTGGCGTGACATGAACCGCTGTTTCTCCGTTGGTGTAGTCTTCAGCAAGAATATCCAGCAGGGTGTTTGCCTTTTTCTCGACAATGGCCCGGGGATTTTTGACGGTACTTTTGAGGCAGAGGAAAACGCAGAATTCATCTCCACCGATTCGGCCGATAAAGTCCTTTTCTGAGAAGACGAGCGTGAGCTTGTTTGCTGTATCGACAATCGCCTGATCACCGAAAGTATGTCCCAGCTTGTCATTGACCTGCTTGAAGTTATCCAAATCGATGATAAAAAAGGCACCGAAACAGGAATTCTTATCCTCGCTGATGAATCTGGTGACGCTCTTTTCCATTGAGACCTTGTTGATGAGGCCGGAAAGCAGGTCGGTTTCGGCCATTGTCTTGAGTTCCTGCTCGCGCAAGACCTGGGTGTTTACATTGACGAGATTTCCTATGAATTTAACAGGATTCTTTTCTTTGTCAAAAATAACCGTGCCGGAAATTCTGAACCATGCGTACTTGTTGTTGCTGCAGCGGATTCGCAGCTCGGAAGAATATTTTGTCGCACCAGTCTTAAAGAATTTCCGGATATTGTCAAACAAGCCCTTCTCTGACTCATGGATCCTGTCCTCGAATATGTGATAGTCAGGCACCTGAAGAATCTTGATATTCTCTCCGAAGAGGAAGTCATTGTTGCCGGTGAACTCGATTGCCCTTGTGTCAAAGTCGTATTCAAAAATCATGGTCTGATTGCTCTCGGTGTTGATGGCGTAACGGGAGTTATCCTTTTCGAGACGAACACGCTGGGTGAGGATGCGAATCAGGATAATCGTAATCACGCTGAAGACAAGAAGAATGATTACGATAAGAGTTATGGTGATTCTGGTAATTTCTTTCTGCTGATGAAGGATATAGTCAGATGTAACGACAGAGAGGACATACCAGTCATTGAGACCGACCGGAGTGTAGACAACCACACGATTCTCAGAATTCACTGAATAGGTCGTGAGCGATGTGCGGTTTGACTGCATGTCGGAATAAATTGCGCTCAGCTCTTTGGTGTTGATTGCTTTATTTCTATGGAAGAAATCAAACCAGTTTTCGACGAAACAGAGCCTGTTTGGGCTTTTGCTCCCGATAAGAATCCGGCCTTCCTTGTCGATTACGAAAGAATATCCCTCACCGCCGAAAGTATCCACCGAGAAGATGTTATCAAGAATTGAGTAAGAGAAAGTACCTATGATTACACCAACGACTTTTTTTGTTTCGCCTGCATTCTGGAAAATCGGAACCGCAAGGGTAAGAACCTGCTCGCCGTCCTCATCAGTGGAAATGCTGGAAGAAATCTGGGATTTGCCCTTCATGGCCTTTTTGAAGTAATCCCTCATCAGGATGTTGCCGGAAGATTTTCCGTCATAGTTGATGGTCATTCCGCTTGAATTGGCGACAGAGATTCGCTTGAATTCGCCGACGCCCTTGGTCGCCATAATCGTCTGCTTGACCAGATTGTAATTGCTCATGTCGATGTCCGCAAAATAGCGGGCCTGAGACTCAAGCATGTAAAGCTGGTCATTAAGCTTGACCTGAAAAGTCCCCGCATACAAAAAAGCCGTTTCTTTAAGGAAGTTTGTTGAACTTTCAGAAATATTGCGGTTGACAGCCCTTTCAAATGTTATGAAAGAGAAAACAGTGACTGCTGAGAGAAAAAAAGCAAGAAAAACATAAAAAGGTATTTTCCCGGAGCCTTTAAAAGACATAACACGCCACCAAAACTAGTTTTCTATTATTATAATCCATTTTAGAGAATAAGCAATAATTCAGTTCCATTAAAGGATTATGACTCCTCGCCGTTGTGAGGGAGGTTTGACCTGTAGTGAACCTCCCGGTATTTTTTTGGCGTGAGTCCGCAGAATTTCCGGAAAACGCTGATAAAGTAGCTCTCCGTGCTGAACTGAAGGTAGTTCGAGATGTCGCTGACCGAATACTCAGTGAAAGAAAGAAGATTCTTTGCGGCATCGACCCGCTTTTTCTGGATGTACTGGGCAATCGTGATTCCGACCTCAGAATGGAAAAGCTTCGAGATATATGAAGTGCTGACCCCTGCGGCACGGGCAAGGTCATCGAGCAGGATTTTTTCGTGGAGATTGTCGTAGATAAAATCAATGCAGGCTGAGACCGGCTTTGAATAGAGCTTTCGTTTTTTGCAGGCCTGCATTCGCTTTACATAAGCCTCGCAAAGTTCCTCATGGATTTTGCGGATTCCTTCCTCGTTGTTGCAGACATCAATCTTCTGGATATAGATGTCGCTGAGGTTGTATGCCGCTTCCATCTCAAGGCCCGCCTCGATAACATAGCGGGTAATCATTGCGACTGTTATAATAAGATGATATTTTAGGTTGCGAAGGCGGTTTTCGCTGAGTTTTCCGAAACCATCGACATTGAAAGGCATAAAAAGACGCTTCATTTCTTCCATATCACCGTTTCCGATGCTCTGGTAGAATGCCATTTCCCGGTCGTAAGAAATATGTTTTATAAGATATTCACGATTTTTGAATTCAACTTTTGCAAGCTCATTCTGAATTTCCATATAACCCCTCGCTTCAATAGTATACAATAAGACAAATCAAAATAGAATCGGCTGAATAAAAATAATTTATATTTTTGTCATTTTTTTCAAATAATTGGTATTTTTTGACCTTTACTGCCCTTAAACTTAGACTATAAAATGAGAAAAAAAGGGGGAAACTATGAAAAAAATAGTTCTTGCGACACTTGCTCTTGCTTCACTGACTGCTTTTATGGGTTGCAACGGCAAAAAATCCGGCGAAAATGCTGCTTCTGCCGGAAAAGTCCTTAACATCTATGTCTGGAACGAAGAATTTCAGGACAGATTCAACACTTACTACAAATCACGGCTGCCTGCTGATGTAACTGTAAACTGGGTCATCACACCGAACCAGGGCAGTGCTTACCAGCAGAAACTCGACGAGGCACTCATGCAGCAGGAAAATGCTGATGCTGATGATAAAGTTGACCTCTTCCTCGTAGAAGCCGACTACGCTCTCAAATATGTAAACACAGACTTCACTCTTGATGTCTACAAAGACATCGGGCTCACAAAAGAAGATACAAAAGACCAGTACAAATACACACAGGATGTAATGACTGACTTCAACGGAAACCTCAAGGGCCTCACATGGCAGGCTTGTCCGGGCGGATTCATCTACCGCCGCTCTATCGCACTCGATGTTCTCGGAACAGATGATCCTGAAGAGGTCGGAAAAGCACTCTCAGACTGGACGAAATTCGATGATGTTGCCCGAAAAGCAAAGAAAAAGGGCTATTTCATGCTCTCCGGCTATGATGATGCATTCCGCGTATTCAGCGACAATATGAAAAACCCATGGGTTGTCGACAACAAAATCGTCATTGATCCGCAGATTGAAGCCTGGATTAAACAGACAAAAGAATACACAGCCTCAGGCTACAACAACAAGGCTTCACTCTGGTCACCGGAAAGCTCACAGGGCATGGGTCCAAAAGGAAAAGTATTCGGTTACTTCGGACCGGCCTGGTTCATTGATTTCGTTATGGCTCCAGGCTCCCTCGACGACCAGAACGCACCAAGAGCAGTCGGAAACGGCTCATACGGTGACTGGGCATTCTGTAAGGGACCACAGGGCTTCTCTTGGGGCGGAACATGGATTTGTGGTGCAAAAGGAAGCGACAACATCGACATCATCCGCGACATCCTCAAGACACTCACCTGTGATGCAAAACTCATGACAGAAATCGCAGAAAAATCTGGTGACTTCACAAACAATGTTCCTGCAATGCAGGCAATAGCAAACAGCGACTACCAGAATCCTTTCCTCGGCGGCCAGAACCACATCAAATTCTTCCTCGAATCGGCAACAAGCATCGACAAGAGCTGCATCAGCATGTACGACCAGGGAATGGCAGAAAAGATTCAGTCTTCCATGAAGGATTACTTCGACGGTAAAATCAGTCTTGATCAGGCCTGGAACAACTTCTACACCTCAGTTCTTGAGTTATATCCGAAATTGAGCAAATAAATCATCTTTCCCGCATCGCCATTAAAACGGTGCGGGATTTTTACAAAATCTAAAAATAAAAGGAATTTGCCATGGCTTCACAGAATGAGAATGAAAAAAAAGCCCTGAAAAAACGCAAAGGCTTCGACTTCAACCGCTGGGGTTACTTTTTTATCGCGCCATTTTTTATCATTTTTACGATTTTCTCGTTAATCCCGCTTATTTCGACTTTCACCAACAGTTTGTTTGAGAACTATCGGGACGGCCTCACCCAGATTGGCCCTCGTTTTGTAGGCTTCGCAAACTTCGTTTCTGTCTTCAAGAGCGATATTCTCCGCTATATCGGAAATACCTTCATCATCTGGATGGCAGGTTTTATCCCACAGATTGCGATTTCGCTCCTTCTTTCAGTCTGGTTCACCAGCACTGACCTGAGAATCAAGGCCCAGCAGTTCTTCAAGACAGTAATCTATATGCCGAACCTTATCATGGCTTCAGCTTTCGCAATGCTTTTCTTCACCATTTTCTCTGATAACGGCCCTGCGAACAGCATTATCCTCAGGCTCGGTTTTGCCAACGAAAAAATCCGCTTCCTGAGTTCTGTAAGCTGGACCAGAGGTCTTGTTGCCACAATGAACTTCCTCATGTGGTACGGAAACACGACTATCATGCTCATGGCCGGCATCATGGGAATCGACGACAGCATATTTGAGGCCGCAAAAATCGACGGAGCAAACCCCTTGCAGGTTTTCGTCAGGATTACAATGCCTATGCTCATGCCAATCTTCATCTATGTCCTGATTACAAGCCTTATCGGTGGTATCCAGATGTTCGATGTTCCTCAGATTTTGACCAACGGCGAAGGAAACCCAAACCGAACCAGCATGACACTCATCATGTACCTGAACAAGCACCTTGCAAGCAAGAACTACGGTATGGCAGGTGCGGTTTCTGTAATCACTTTCGCCCTTACCAGCGTATTCAGCTTCAGCATTTATTCAATGACAATGAACAAATACAGGAACATGACAGGCGGCCACACAAGCACACACTCTAAAAAAGCAAAAAATAAGGGTATCACAGCAGGGGGAACAAAATAATGAACACACGATTCACCTTCTTAAGACGGCAGTTTTGCTACATCTGCCTTATCGTTCTCACGGTTGCATCTCTCTTTCCATTCTTCGTCCTTCTCGTAAACTCTACGCGAAGCCATGCCCAGATTCAGAAGGGGTTCTCAGCCCTCTTCGGCACATTCTTCTTCGAGAATTTGGGAAAACTTCTCCACAACCCCAACATTCCGGTCATCAAGGCCCTGTTCAACAGCGTTTTCGTATCTCTCATGTGCGCTCTTCTCACAACATACTTCTCGGCAATGACCGCATACGGAATCTATATGTACCACTTCAAGGGCCGAAACACGGCTTTCAAAGTCATCCTCGGAATTATGATGATTCCGACACAGGTTTCTTCCCTTGGTTTCATTCAGCTGCTTATCAAAATCGGCCTTATCGACACCCTGGCAGCCCTTTACATCCCGGCAATCGCCGCCCCTGTAGTCTTCTTCTATATGTATCAGGCGATGACGGCCACGCTCTCCTACTCGATAGTCGAGGCCGCCCGTATAGATGGCTGTCCAGAATTCAGAATTTTTAATACAATAGTAATACCGCTTATGAAACCGGCTATCGCAGTTCAGGCAATCTTCGCCTTCGTTGGCTCATGGAACAACTACTTCATTCCCGCCCTTGTCATCAACAGCAAGGCAAAGAAGACTATCCCAATCCTGATTGCCCAGCTCCGAAGCGCGGACTACCAGAAGTTCGATATGGGACAGGTCTACATCTTCATCTGTCTGGCGATTATTCCGCTGGTCATCGTATACCTCTTCCTCTCAAGGAACATCATCCGTGGAGTTTCAGTAGGCGCAGTAAAAGAATAAAAAGAGGCAAAAAATGAACGGAAATGTCACACGATTTTTGAATGAGCACGGTTTTTACACCGATTGGGACTTGAACGGCTTTGCCCAGTCAATCCGTAAGGACATGCAGAACCGCTTTCTTGGAAAAAAATCATATCAGGACATGATTCCGACATACATCGACCCAAGCCTAATCACGATTGGCGAGAAATCCGTAATCGTGATTGATGCCGGCGGCACGAACTTCCGTTCATCACTCGTAACTTTCTCAAAGGACGGCAAGGCCTCGGTCTCCGACTTTGAGAAAACAAAGATGCCGGGCACAGAAAGCGAGCTTAGCAAAAGCGAATTCTTTACCCAGATTGCAAAAAACATCGGGAGATTCAAGAACAAGTGCAGTGAAATCTGCTTCTGCTTCTCTTATGCCATGCAAATCACAGAAGACCACGACGGCATCCTCACGAACTTCTCAAAAGAAGTCAAAGCACCTGAGGTTGTCGGAAGCCACATCGGTCATGAACTGAAAAACACTCTCGTTGCCCAGGGCTGGACCAACGACCCAAAAATCATACTCCTCAATGACACAGTTTCCGCTCTTCTTGCAGGAGTAAGCGGCAAAAAATATTCATCATACATCGGTTTTATTCTTGGAACCGGGCTAAACGCCGCATTTCTTCATCCGGAAAACAGCGAATACGAGCTTAAAAAGCAGATTGTTGTATGCGAGAGTGCAAAATTCGGCGGCTTCAAGAATTCAGACTTCGACATTCTTCTCGACGAAAAGAGCGTAAAACCAGGCTCATCCCCTCTCGAAAAACTTTGCTCGGGAGCATATCTGGGACCTCTGGCACTTGAAACAATTCATCTTGCCGCAAACGAAGGCCTTTTCTCAGAAGCTTTGAGCAGGGAAATCACCCAAAAAGACTCTCTTTCCCTCATCGAAGTCAACGCTTTCCTTTTGAGCTATCAGCACGGCGAAGGAAAGGAAATTTTCACCAGCACAACAAAAGAAGACAAGGCGATTCTTTTTGAAATCTTTGATGCGCTCGTAAACCGGATGGCCCAGCTCGCAGCAAGCGTTCTTGCAGCCTGCCTGATTCAGTGCAACGAAGGAAAAAGCCCTGACTCCCCTGTCTGCATAGCCTGCAACGGCACTACCTTCTTCAAAACATACAGGGTTATCGAGCGGACAAAAGAATACCTTGCGAAAATCCTCGACGAAGAGGGAATGAAGCTTTATTACGAAATTCTTCCCGAAGAGTCGGATATTACGAGGGGCACTGCAATGGCGGCCTTCACCATTTAGCCCCCCCATTTTTTCCATTTTCTATTTCATCATCGCATTTATAAGATCCGGGAAGAACCAGCTTAAGTCTTTACGGTCAAAGTAGCCGTGCCGCTCTGCCGGGTCACTTCCTCCGTTTGAGACTGTTGACATATTATCCCAGAGAAGAACCGGTATACCCAAGGCTTTGGCTTTTCCGAAATAGTATTCAGCCCACTTTATGCGTTCTGAGGTGTTGTTCTTGTCACTTGCGCTGGTCTCCCCTATTATCACGGGAATTCCTTTTGAAGTGTAACTTGATTTTATTGTCTTGAAGAGCCAGTCAACCGAAGCTTTTTGCGATGAACCGAAACTTGTGACGTACATATCTTTCATGCAGAACTCAAAAGGTGCGTATGCATGGAGGGAGACAATCAGCCTTCCTGAAGTCTTGTCTCTTGGGAGTGACCAGCCATCAGTCATGCTGGGGCTTGCGGCATAGGGAGCGACCATCACATAGCGGCTGGCGTTTTTTCCGCCACCTGCGCGAATCACATCAAGGGCGGCATTTTCGTACTCACGGATGATAGAATTTGCAGCCCTTACTTTTGCTTCATCGCCACCTGGAGTATTCCATTCGTAGCTTTTTTCCACCGCACGAGGCTCATTCAAGAGCTCAAAAATCAATCTTTCGTCATAGTCTTTGAAAGCAGCAGAAATTTGGCGCCAGATTGCGCTTATGTAGGATTTTGACTGATTTTTCAGGGCAGTATTGTTTTCGGGGACACAAAAACCGTAAGTGGAGCTCATCTGCTCTTCGCTGAGATTATCATGGTGAATATTGATAATGACTTTCAGGTCGGATGCAAGAGACCAGTCCACAATCTCCTTTACCCGGTCCATCCATGCTGAGTCAATCGTGTAATTCGTGTCTTCCGTGATGTGGTTGTGCCAGCTCACAGGAATTCGGATTGTTTTAAATCCCTTTTGAACGACTGCCTGAATCATTGCCTGACTGGTCGCCGGCATTCCCCAGCTTGTCTCGGTTGAAAGGCCTTTGTTGGACTTGTCGCCTGTTGAATTTGCATCGAGGGTGTTTCCGAGATTCCATCCGGCATTAAATGAAAGAGAATTCATTTCATCAACTTCTTCAGCCTTGCAGGAAGCAAAAAGCACCGCCGAAGCAAAAATCACAAGCAGGCATAGCCTAAAACTATGCTTAAAAACCGAACTTTTCATTCACATTCCCCTCATACGAATAATGCCTTGCACGAGGCAAGGCATCACAGGCAATTTTATACCGCTTTATTTTTTGTCTTTTTTCTGCACTTCCTCAACGACGATAGAATCAATCGTGACTGTGTGCGGCTGGGTTATAATCTTGTTAGAAACCGCACCCATTGAAATCGTAAAGATAACATTCGGGTCTGTGTCCATTCCCATCGTGAACTGCCAGCTGTAATCCTTCATCTCAGGTCCAACACTGAATTTGAGGGTGTTAGAATATGGATACCAGTTGTCATCCTTTGAACCGTCACGCTGAAGGGCGAGCATGATTGTCCTTTCAAGGCTTGATTTTGCTTTCAGACTGATTTTGTACATCTTGCCCTTTTCGAGCAGACATCCGTTCTGCTTGAGCTGAATCATCCAGTCCAGGTTTCCAGTGTTGTCAATTGTGACTTCAGCAGCTTCCTTTCCCCGGCTTCCATTTACTTCACAGCCAGCGCTTGAGTTCTGGTGAGCATAAAGTTCCCAGCCTGTCATTCCCCGCTCAAAATCACCGTTCATAACGACCTTGTTCTCTTTTACGAAGACATTGTCAACAAAAACCGAACCGCCGTCACTTCCAAGCATGAGGGTGAAATCAATCGGCTCATCAGAAGCCGGTGTATAAACCCACTCAAAATGACCTGGAATCACGGCCTTTGTCTTCGCATCAGTTTTGCCAGTCATAACACGGACTTTCTGCTCGACATCACCATATTTTACAGTCACGAAAGTCGTTTTTGTTGAATAAGCGTCGAATTTAACGATGTAGGTAAGGCCTTTCTCAAGCTTGAGGCCAGTCTGACGGATTACCACATCCTCAGGCTTTGCTTTCTTCGGGGAAGTAACTTTAAGCATTCGTGCGCGGTCTTTAGTAACAGAGACTTCAGCACCTGCCTTGTTGTCGATTTCCCAGTCACCAAGGCGCTTTTTTCCTTCCTGGAACTGACCGTTCATGATGTAGTTTCCGTCCGGCAGGCAGGCCTTTCCGAAACTCATGTCAATCTCACCGATTTTTTCAAGGCGGATATTTGAGATGTGGATTGCGGCGGTCGAGCCTTGCGCACCACAGTTGTATTCAAGGCGGCAGTCAGGGTCAGAATCTGCCATCATGTTGAACTCATAAGAGAAATGCTGTTTTTTTGTCGTAAGCTTGACTTTTACATCGCCGAACCTGCGCTCGTAGCTGTTGTTCGGGGCTGTGATACCTGTAATCATAGTGCGGTCAGCATCTGCATAAGCGTCGAATGAATAGCGGTAAGTATACCCCTGATTGAGAGGAACTTTTGCCTGAACATACTGAACTGAATATTCCAGCGAGCCTGCGTTCGTTGATTTGATTGTGTGGTTGCTTCCGTCTGTCTCGATCGAGCCTTCACCGCCGCCCGCAAGCATGAATTCCCATGCGCTCTTCTGCTGAGAAATCATGTTTCCAGAAGCGTCAGTCTTTGCCACGACAGGAGCCTTTGCCGGTTTCTCAACATTCTCATTGTATTCTTTTTTCTGATAGATTTTGACATAATCGACATACATTTTTGCGTCGTCAGAATTCGGGTCAAAATTCACGGAGTCGTCCGGATAGCCGACCCAGGAACCACCGACGGCAAGATTCAGGATAACATAGAAAGGCTGGTCAAAAGGAGCCGGGAAAGTCTGCTCACCGAATCCGGGTCTCTTTGTGAACCAGTCATTCACGGTCTGATAGCATTTTCCGTCACAGTACCAGCGGATTTCACCAGGTTCCCACTCAACTGCGAAAGTATGAAAATCATTGTGGTAGTCGCCGTCAGAAAGAACCACGGTCTGCTGCTGCATTCCGTGAGGCTCACCATAGTGAAGGGTTCCGTAGAGCTTGTTTGTCTCCTGACCCATTACCTCCATAATGTCAATCTCACCGCATTTCGGCCACTGACCATAGAAAGTCTCGTCGTCCGGCATCATCCAGAAAGCAGGTAAAAATCCCTTTCCCTTGGGAACCTTGAGCCTGGCTTCGAAGCGGCCATAAGTATAAGCATGTTTTCCCTGAGTGTTGATTCGGCCAGAAGTATAATAAACGGTGCCATCCTTCTTTTCTGTTTTGAGAGCCTGAATTACGAGGCAGCCATCTTTTAGATAAGTATTCTTTTTTGAGTCATCGTAAGACTGCAGCTCGGCGTTTACCCAGCCCGGCTCATGGAATTCATAGTTCCAGTCCTTTGTGTTAAGTTTCTTTCCGTTGAAGTCTTCCTGCCAAACCAAGTCTTTTTCAGTGTACTCGGATGGTTTTCCCTGCGCAAACACGCCCGTAGAAGCCAGCGCAAGAGAAGAAGCAAGCAAGATTTTAGCCATCTTCATAATTTTCTCCTACTTTTTTCAGTTTGATAGGACAATTTTAAATCAGATTTCCAATATCTCTATCGAATTATTGTACAAAATATCAAAATGAAGCAGAAACTTTCCGGCATGGAATTGGCATAAAAAAAGACGGCAATTGCCTGCCGCCTTAAAAAAAACGATTAAAAACTCGGGATAATATTATGAATCCTGATATTCAAGCAAAGATGCGTAAATTACCTCGCTGTAGTGGTTGGCAATCATACGCGACAAATCCTTGTTTTCCCCTCTTTCATTATCCATTGAAAGAGCGTGTTGATGTCGAATCCACTTTAGCGAGGGCATCATCTACTTTTGTGGTGTACCACCTTGTCTCCTTGACGGTGCCTGTCGTTGAAGTTTTTGTTCTTGAAATATGCTCCGTGTATCCGCTTGCATCGCAGTCAAAAAAAACTTGTCGATTCCGCAACGGTAAAACTCATACCCCTCCTCTACTGGGGCTACCCTGGTCACTATGTCGGGCTCCATGAGAAAATTAAATACATTCGGGAATTGCGTCGCATGAGAACTTGTCAGCCCCCTTGGAGTTCCGAACGTGTACACGACAAATCTTAAGCTTCTTTTCGTTATAGGCAGTTCCATAATATTTTTCGATGTAATTTTTTGCTTCATCATAAACCTTAGTTGCCGCTTCAAGGAAGCCTTGATGGTCTCCACTCTTCCCAATCATAAAATTTCCGGCCCACTCAGCCCTGTAATTGATGCTCCTCGGAAATACGACGACAAGGTCGTATCCGCCAATATTCTTATGAGCAAAAGAGTATGAAACAGTGTCGGTTTCAGCAACATCGTAATTTAAAAACAGACTCCGAAAGATTTTTATTCACAGGATATATCTTATCGCTCAGGTTTGCTGAAATATATGTATTAAAAGAAATGACTTTCTCAGGTGCCGGAGCAGGCTCATTATCGTCATTGTCCGAACAGCCACAAACTAAAGAGAGCACAAAAATTGTGGCGACCATAAATCTAAGATAAGATTTTTTCAATTTTTTTCTTCATTTACTGCCGAAACTACATAAATTTTTCAAATATATATACAGAGGATTTTTCCTCAAAAATATATGTTTGGAGAAAGTTATGGAAAACAGAAAAC
>CAMOEE010000009.1 GCA_946611835.1 uncultured Treponema sp.
TGGGAGTTCCGTAAATCACTTCGCTTACCAGGGTAAGGCTCTGCAGCGTGCGGGGGCCAAGACCTGGAGTGAGCAAAAGGGACTCAAAATCCTTGTTGTCACTCTCATAGGCTGTGGCAAGAACAGCGCCTAGCCTTTTTAAGTCCACATCCTCGGCATGAACTTCATGATGAGAAGGCATCACGAGGTTCCGGTCGTTACGCAGTTCAAATTCTGCTGCATAATTTTCATTTGAGATTTTTGCAATTTCCCTAATCATTCTGTCGGGATTTTCCTGCGTGAGCGTGAGAATGCTTCCCCGCGTTTCTTTTGCAGCCCTGTCCGTCAGGTTCAGAATCTTTCCCTGATTTTCGCCCGTGACTCCAGAATGGGGCTCCTCCACAAAAGACCTGAGATTTTCCGAAGACCAGTGATATCGCCGTGCCGTGCGGGTTTGTGTGTTCATTCCCTGCTGGACTACGACCCAGTCTCCCTCGTCGCTGAGGACAAAATTGTGCATGTAAAGCTGAAAACCGTCCTGGACAGCACAGCCGTCGACTTTTGCCGTGAGCTTACTTGCCTTTACCAGGGAAGAGCCGTCCAGGCCTGTAGCATCGGCCAGAAACAAAAGCTCGTCCGGCGTTTTTCTGGAATATTTGCCCCTGCCGCCGCAAACGCAGAGCCCGAAATCCCTTGCCCGCTCGTTGATACCCCGTTTGAGGGCGTACATAACGCTCGTGGTGATTCCGCTTGAGTGCCAGTCCATGCCAAGGACAGCTCCCAGCGACTGAAACCAGAGCGGGTCTGAGAGGCGGGTGAGAACTTCTTTTTTTCCGTAATTGATTAGAAGGGCTTCGACGATTTGTGTTCCTAAAAGTTTCATTCTGTCGGCGAGCCATTTTGGAACGACGCCAGTGTGGAGCGGCAAATCTGCGTAGCCTGAGCGTTTCAGCATGAGGAGATTATAAAACGGAAAGGGGAAAGTGGAAAGGGGAAACTGAAAACGGAAAACGGAAAGTTGAAAGTTGAAAGTTGAAAACGGTGAGTTGCGGGTTTTATACAAATTTTCTTGAATTTTGTAAAATTCTGTTGACAGAAAGTGATAGTGACACTATCATAATTTTGAAATTAAGAAGTGATAGCGGTACTATCAAAATTGTGGCCGCAGTTCACGAAAGGTTATTCAAAAAAGGAGGAAAATATGAAAAAACTTATTGCTGCGGCGTCGGCACTTGCCCTTACGGCTGGATTGGCTTTTGGCGAAACACACGAGACTTTGAAGGCTCACACTCTCTCAACTTCGGTTGGTGACATTTCTTTTGGTGCGTGGGGCAGGTCTACTTTTAATGCGGGAAGAAAATGGACTTCTACCAAGATTACTGCGGATACGACTTCTACTTATAATGACCTTGTTGCAAATGCTGATGCAATCAACAATGGTGCAGTAACTGCTGCAGTGGGGGCTGGTGCACTAACATTAGCTGATGCTGGTGCTCTTGCTGCAGGAACTGATGATGGTACTGCGGCTGGGAAGTTGCAAACATGGGTAATAGAAAATAAAGACTCAAATACAGCTGCGGCAATGGCATATAATCTTGTTGCATCTCAAACACTTGTAAATACAATGCAAGGTCTCGAAAAAGACGAGTCTGACACAAAAAATTACATGGGCCTTGCTCCTGACTGGTCTTACGGTTCACGAGTCGGCTTCTGGATTATCGGACGCACTCCTAACCAGCACTTTGGCTTTGACTTCAACCTGGATGCTGATGCCCGTGCCCTTTTTGTTCATAAACTCTATGATTCTGACGAGGCTTCTGCAGATGTAAACTACAATAAGGACGGAAAATATGCCGTTGCAATCGGTGACCAGGCTAAAATCTGGGGACTTTTCGATAATCCTCTTTTTCAGACAAAAGTTGCTTTCGGTCGTATGCGTGAGCAGGAGCTCCGAGGTACAATCGGCGATTTCGGTCAGCGTGAGTCAAGCGATGTAAAATCTGAGGACGATATTTTTCAGGAAATCTGGACTGCTACAGGCCTCTTCCTCTCAACAAAAGGAAATGAGGATTCTCTTCTTAATGGATTCTATGCAAATGCTGCAATCGACTTGGCAGGAGTCATCGGGCTGACAAAAGATTCGGACGGAAACATTGTTTCTAAAAACGAAAATGCCGGTGACAAAGATTCAGGTCAGGAAGTTGGAATGTATGACGGTTTCCGAACTATTCAGACTGGTGTAGGTTACACTCTCCCGGGCCTTTTCCAGCTTAAGGCTCAGTATTGGGGCGATTCTATTTCAGCTTCTAACTACCGCTACGAGGCAAGCAAATATCAGAAGGCTCGTGCCGCAGGTTACGATATGAACGACTACTATGGCCGCATGGAATTCGGTATTGACTGGCTGGGATTCATGGGCGGAGCAACAAGCTTCCTCGACCCGAAACTTGACCTTGAGAAAACACCGAATGCAAACCTCATCGAACTTGGCTTCAAGGTTCCAATCGTAACAAGCGAGGGGCTGCGCGACTATGATCCAGAAACATTCTACAACTGGTATTCTTGCTTGGGAACAATGGGCGTAATCGAAAAAGGATTCATCATGTACAAAGGCCATGTCTGGGGCGGAATGGGAACTTCAAACCTGGCTCAGTATTCTTACGGTCTTGTCAACATGAACAAAGGTGACGGCGCAAATATCTTCATGGCAGGCATCGACTTCCTTACAGAGATTTGTATCAACCCATTTGGAAAACAGGACTTGTTCGTAGGTCTTTCTGGAAACTACAACATCACATCTGCAAGTGCCAACGGAAAATTCACTTATGGAACAAACGAGCTTAACATCAAGGATCTAGAGCTCCGCCAGCACAAATTTGCAGCAGAACTTTATGTAAAGAAAACATTTGCTTCAAATAACTTCATGTTCGCTGGTATCGCAGGAAACTTCGTATTCCAGAATATGGACGGTACTGTTGAGAGTGTTGTTGACCTCTCATACAAAGGCAGCACAAAGAAATTCTACATGCCGATCGGCGTAGAAATGTTCTTCTAATCGAAATTACATCCATGTAATTTCGATTAGATACGAGAAAATTCTGTTCACCTAAAGGTAAAACAGAATTTTCTCAAGTCACCCCGCCTCCTTGCGGGGTGGATAATCGAACAAGCAAAACTAAGGAGCGAAAACCATGAAAGAGATTGAGACAAAACAGTATTTCTATCACGGCGATGAGCATGTTGATATTGAAAATCGGGTTTTCGAGACTCTTTCTCTTGATTCCCTCCTTGATTTCTGCTTTGAGGGGGAAGAAAAAGCCTTTTGCAAGGCGCATGACTTCGCTTTTTATGGTTCGGGCTGGCAGTCCTGGGGATTCGGCGGCGAGATTGACGAGGGAAAGTACCAGAAAAAATATTTCCCTGTCGTTCCCCAGTGGAAGAAGTATTTCTCTCTTCCGGGCAGGCTTCCGAAATCAATCAAATCAAAGAAAGTTCTTACAGGCTCTTTTTTCATCTATTTTCGCTGGAATTTCGGCGGAAAGAACCTTTACCTGGCACTGGCCTCCACTGGAAATGTACGCTCTTCAGGCGATGAAAAGGCCCTTCCGCCCGTGCTTTTCTTCGTTGACCGGAAATTCCGCATGATTACGGCGGCTGTCTGCTCTGAAGGGAAAAAATGGCGAGAGGGTGAGAAAATCGCTTCTCTCGCGGTCTTTTCTGCAGGAGATTTCTTTGAGCTTAGGGAAAAAACTCGCTCCCTCTTTGCGGCGGACAGAAAGGCAAGGTTCGGAAAACTTGATTTTCTGAATGCGACCCCCTTAAAGGACAAAATCACCGTGGGCGGCTGGGAGTCATGGTACAATCATTATGCCGACATCAACAGCGCTCTGATTCAGGGGGATTTGGAGGGGCTTTCAAAGACAGAAAACCTTATCAAGACCCGTTTTTTGGATTCAAACAAGCCCTGTGTTTTTCAGGTCGATGACGGCTGGGAAATCTCCCTCGGTGACTGGGATGCCCACCGGGAACGCTTCCCCCATGGAATGACGGCTTTGGCCTCATCAATCTCCGGGAAAAACCTGATTCCGGGCCTCTGGCTTGCTCCTTTCATCATCGACTGGCGCAGTGAAGTCGCAAGGTCTCACCGTGACTGGATTCTTCGTGACGAAAGGGGAAAGCCCCTTGCCGCAGGCCTTAACCCTCTTTGGGGAAGTGCATTCGGAAAGGACCAGCCATCCCTTCCGTATTCATATTTTTGCTTTGATTTAAGCCGTGACGATGTGATTGATTACCTGGATTCCCTCATGGAAAAAGTCGTTAATGTCTGGGGTTTCCGTTACATCAAGCTTGATTTTCTATTTGCTGGAATGCTTAAGGGCGGCTTCAAGAATGGCGGGGCGGCCTACGAGTGGTATGACCGGGCTGTCAGAATTCTTACAAAAAGGGATGTGAACAAAAAAGGAGAGAGGGTTGCCTATCTTGGCTGCGGTCTTCCTTTCGAGCCCAGCTTCAACGCCCTTCCGCTCTCAAGAATCGGAACTGATACAAAAGAAGACTGGGATATTCCCTGGATGAAAAATGCCGGCTATCCCTCAAGGCCCAGCGCATTCGTGAACATGCAGGACACTCTGGGCCACGCTTTCTGGGACAACGGCGTTTTCGTGAATGACGGGGATGTCGTTTTCCTGCGATACGAGAATATCAGCCTTTCGGACAAGGAAAAAATTTTGATTGCGCTGGTGAACTTCCTTTTCTCAAGTCAGATTATGCATTCTGACGATCCCCTGCATTTCGATGCGGAAAAAGAAGGCCAATTCACCAGAAAAGTCGGGTCGCTCTACAGGCTTTTTGAGAATGAAGATTTCGGAGTTGAGAACCGAGATTCAACGAGCTACTTCATCTTCTCAAAAAACGAAAAGTACACGGGCTTCATCAACCTGAGCGACAAGATTATTAATATAGAAAGAAAGGAACTTGTCTCAAGATTCATGGAAAAGCCAGAGAACCTTGAGACGGTCATTGAATACGGAGAGCGAAGGAGGGACGGATTTTCATTCGAGCCTCATTCAATCTCGATTTACGAGATAAAATAAACCACAGATTACACAGATTACACAGATTTAATAAGGAGAAGCTATTATGGACAGGTCGTCTTGTATTTTTGGAAATATTATCGATAAAAAGACTTTGCGTAAGGCGGCGGCTCAGCAGAAGAAATTCCTTAAAAAATTCGGGGATGACAGAAATACTCCTTATCATCTTGCGGTAGTAGACAATGATGTCCTCACCCCCGCTTTCGGGGCCAAAGTCCTGGTGCTTTCAAAAGAAGCGATGGGGAAGCTGCCTGAAAGAGCTCTCATTATCGGAAATATCCGCATGGGCTTCGGTCATTACAGAATCTCGATGGCAATGGCCAGTGCGGCACGCAGCCTGGGTTACACGCCTCTCTGGCTTGACCTCAACTCATTCCCGGAGACGACCTGCACGAAAATCATCGCTTATCAGAATAAATTGTACTCAATGGCCTCAAGGCTTTCCCAGAAGTCAAGGCTCTTCAACAAGTTTTTCTGGGATCCCCTCAACACGGAGGGCTTCAAAAAACTCACTTACAATGCAGTCGACCAGAAAACGGCCGAGCTTATGACGCCTCTTTTCCATGATCTTCCGGGGGATACTCCTTACATCGCAACCCATGTCTGGCCAAGTCAGGCTGCCATTCATGCAGGCTTTACTCATGTGGTGAACGCAATTCCCGACAACTGGGCTATGGCCCTTCATTTGAGCGAGGGTTCCCTTCACCTGGTGCAGACCCCTTCTTCTTATCTTTCTTACAGGACTTTAAAAGGCTTTGCGGGCGATAAAATCCTGAATCCAATGGGCCAGGACGATATACTGTATGCCGGCCACTATGTTGACCATGAGATGGTGGCTAATATCGAATCTGACTGCAGGAAAAGGCTGGAGAGAATCAGCGGAAAAAAGCCCCTGCGCTTCCTTCTTACAATCGGAGGGGCCGGGGCTCAGGGAGAATATTTCGCCTCGTTAATCAGGGCCCTGCTTCCTTACATAAAGGAAAAAAAGGCCGTACTTTACCTTAACATCGGGGACTATGCGAATGTCTGGGACTTCTTTAAAGAAAAGATTCCTGGCATCGGAGAGATTTCAAATACACATTTCAATGACTGGGACTTCACAAAGTCTTTTGCCATGAGGGCTTTGGACGATGATTCCTGCTCGGGCGAAGAGTCAAGCGGAATCCATGTTTTCTGCCACAAGGATATTTTCGCCGCAGTCTATGCCACAAATCTCCTGATTCGTGCCTGTGACTGCCTCATCACAAAACCCAGCGAGCTTTCCTTCTACCCGGTCCCAAAACTGATGATTCAGCATGTGGGCGGACATGAGTGCTGGGGAGCTGTGAGGGCGGCGGAAGTAGGGGATGGAAGTCCTGAATGCCCCAGCCTTGAATATGCTGCCTTTATGCTCAGGGAATTCCTTGAAAGCCCTGACTTGCTCAAGAAAATGAATTTTGCGATTATGTCAAACAAAAATTCCGGCATTTACAACGGCGCTTATCATGCTGTTGAAAAAGCGATCGGAATTGAGGAGAGCCGGTATGAGTGGGCAGGTTGTACAGGTCAAAAGTGAGACAAGACAGGAAAAAAAAGACGGACGGATTCAGTCAATAATCGAATGCAGTTACGGTCTTTTTTCTGAAAGCGGAATCGAAAATATCTCGATGAATGACATTGCCGCAAAATCAAAGATAGGCGTGGCTTCATTGTACCGCTATTTCCAGACAAAGGAAGAGCTTGCGATTGAAGTTGCGATTTACGCATGGAATCTTGAGACCCAGGTTTTCAACGAGGTCTTCACGAGCGATGAATACAAGAACTTGACGGGATTTGAGCAGCTGAAGGATTTGCTTGAGGTTTTCTCTGAAGCTCTTGTAACCCAAAGAAGTTTTTTCAGCTTCGTCTACTATTTCGATTCCTTCATAAAGAAGGAAAAAGTAAGTTCTGAAAAACTCGCCCAGTACGAGAAAACGATTCTTGGCACTAACTCAATCGTAGTTCAGGCGCTGGAAAAAGGAATTTCCGACGGGTCGATTTCATTCAGCGGCTCCCAGAACGAACTTCTTGCAAAAGCAAGCGTTCAGGAGATGTTCATAACAATGATGCACTCCCTCTTCTGCCTTGCTCAAAAACTCTCGATTTCGGGAGACTTGCTTGCTATGGACAAGAGCGTTGAGGCAAGAAAGCAGATTGAGATTTTGATAAACATCCTGCTTGTTGCATTGAGAAATTAAGAAACCACAGATGGCACAGATGGCACAGATTAAAATCTGAAATAAAGAAAAAAATCTGTGTGAATCTGTGTAATCTGTGGTTAAAAACAAAGGAGATTTAAAAATGCTTGGTGCTAAAGAGAAAACTTCTTACGGACTCGGTGCTGTCGGAAAGGACATGGTTTACATGCTTTCAGCTTCCTATATCCTCTATTATTTTCAGGATATTCTTGGTGTCAGTGCTGCTGCAATGGGCCTCATTCTGCTCGTTGCCCGTGTCTTTGACGCATTCAATGACCCTGTTATGGGAGTCATAGTCGCAAAGACAAAGACCCGCTGGGGAAAATTCCGCCCCTGGCTTTTGATTGGCACCATTACAAATGCCCTCGTTCTCTTTTTGATGTTCTCAGCTCCCCCAAGCCTGGATTCCAGGGGCCTCGTGGCTTATGCCGCCGTCACCTACATCGTCTGGGGCGTCACCTACACTATGATGGACATCCCCTACTGGTCGATGATTCCTGCCTTTACAAACGGCGGAAGGGAGCGGGAAGGGCTTACAACCCTTGCACGAAGCTGCGCCGGTGTCGGTTCTGCCGTCATTTCTATCGCAACAATGATAATCGTTCCAATGCTTGGAAAAACCTTCGGCGGTTCGGCTCCCAAAAATCTTACATCCCGCTATCCTGGCCAGCAGTGGATTGAGCTCAACGGCTTCAAGTATTTCACCCTGGGAGTTGCTCTTCTCTTCGTCTTTTTCACGGTCATCATGTGCCTTTCGATTAAGGAAAAATCTTCCGTAGATATGAAGACTGCAAAAATCTGCGAGATGTTTCGTGCTCTGGTCCAGAACGATCAGGCTATGTGCGTGGTCCTCACGATCGTCGTGGTAAATGTGGCTCTTTATATCACATCAAACCTGGTGATTTACTTCTTCAAGTACGATTTGGGCGGCACAAGATGGAATGACGGCTATGCGCTCTTTAACATGGTCAGCGGTGGAACGCAGATTCTTTCGATGATGATTCTGTATCCTGTCCTTCGTAATCTTTTCAGGCTCAACAACATCAAAATTTTCTATGTCAGCATTGGAATGAGCGTTGCCGGCTATATAATCCTTCTTGCCATGGCATCCCTGGGCGTTAACACTGTCGTTCCCTTCCTTATTCCCGGAGTCCTCGTTATGGCCAGCGCTGGCGTGAACAATGTAATCATCACGGTCTTCCTTGCAAATACAGTTGACTACGGCGACTTGAAGAACGGCCGGCGTGATGAGAGCGTAATCTTCTCAATGCAGACTTTCGTCGTAAAGCTCGCTTCAGGAATCGCCGCATTCGTGGCATCCCTTGCCCTTTCGGTCCTTAATCTCAAACAGAACGCCGGCGACGGTGTCACGAGCAACATCGACTTTTCCCTTGGGGTTGCCGCAAGTTCCAAAATGGGCCTTCGCATGGTCATGACCCTTGTTCCGATTTTCGTCCTTGTGTGCGGCGTAATTATCTTCAAAACAAAGTTCATCCTGAACGACAAAAAAGTAGAGGAAATTAGTTCCGAACTTCAGGCAAGAAAGGCCTCTGAGAAGCAAGACTAGTCCTGCAAGAAAATGTAGGGATGGGCGCTACCTGCCTTGCGGCAGGTCGGCTGTTCCGTCCTTCGCTCACGCTCATAGCCTACGGCTACTTCGGGACTACATAGCCTAGCGCAAAAATCACGAATGCTATTTTTTTCTTTCTGCTAAAACATGAATCATTACCGACAAAAAATCTAATTCTTTTTCATCTAATTGTTTTAAATCGTCAAGAAGATAACGGAACGAATAAAAGTCTTCATAATTCTTCGGAAGGCTTTTATCATCTTTTCCCGTGACTAGATATTCAACGCTTACATTTAAAACATTTGCTATTTTTACCGCAATATCGGCTGGTGGCATGACTTCACGAGCATTCAGATAGCAGTCAACTGTTGGTTTGGGAACTCCAATTTTCGCCGCCAGTTCTTTTACAGTCAAATCATTGTAATTCAATTCTTCTCGCAAATTTATTTTAAATGAATTTCCCATGTTTTTTATGATAATGAGATTTCATTGTTTCTTGATTGACAGTAGTGAAAAATCCATATAATATTCTTGTGATATTGATATGTCATCACAGTTTTATAAATCGATGATATATCAATCTTTTAAGGATATTTTGACGAGATACGCCCTTCTTTGCGGTTCTGCTCCAGAAAATTACAGGCAGAAAAAGCTGAATGACATGTTTGATTCTCTCTCTGAAAAAGATGGCTGGAATGTTACCTGTATGGCAAACGGTAGCGATGAGTTCATGCTGGACTTTGCGTTGAATAATGTTCTGGACGGAAACACTGATGATGAAGTGTCTGGGCTGTTCCTGTATTTCTGCACCAAAACTCCGGTTGCCGATAGCGAAAAAACATTCTGGCTCGGTGAAAACGAAATCAGAAAAGATGTGATTGAGCATTACGCAAAGCTTTTTGCAGAAAGCGGGATTGATTTTCAGCTTGTGTATGACAGCGACCACGAGATTGTGAGTGAAGAAGAGCTGGGATACGAAGAATTGTCAGAGGATGAACGGCAGGAATTTGTCGCAAAGGTGAAGTCTGGGGCTATAAGGATTGGGTAAATGCAGAAGATGTCAGAGAGGATTTTTTGTTAGATGTTGCAGAATCTGACTACTCGTAAAAAAGAAGTTTTGCTCACAGTTGCTAGTAATCTCTTGCTGCAAGTCGTTACCGCTGTCTGTGGTTTTATCCTGCCACCGCTTGTAATCAGCACATTTGGTTCTTCCGTGAACGGCATGGTTTCCTCCATTGCGCAGTTTATTGCATATCTTAATATTGTTGAGGCAGGTGTAGGGGGAGCTTCGATTGCAGCTTTGTACAGGCCCCTTGCTTTGGGGGATACGGCTGAACGAAATGCAATCTTGAGTGCCACGGCAAAGTTCTATAACCGTTCCGGCCTGCTGTTCACCATTCTTATTTTTATACTTTCGTTTGTGTATCCGCTGCTTGTCGGGGGCGAAGTTGACCGTATGCATTCTGCCCTTATGGTTTTGGTGCTTGGTATAACAGGTGCTGCGGAATTCTTTTTGATTGGAAAATACCGTGTACTTTTAACTGCGGATAAAAAAATCTATGTGATTTCCCTTGTGCAGATGGGGGCACTAATCGTAAGTACGGCTCTTGCAGTAGTTCTTATAAAAGCTGGATTTGGGATTCTTCTTGTAAAACTGTCTTCTGCATTGATGTTTCTTGCCCGTTATCTGGTGCTGGCACTTTATGTGCGGCTGCATTATCCGAAAGTAAACTTCCATGCTGAGCCAGATACTCAGGCAATCAGCCAGAGCAAAAATGTGCTGGTTCATCAGATTGGCAGCCTTGTGGTCTTTAATTCGCCTCTTGTGATTATCACGGTTTTCTGCTCGTTAAAGGATGCCAGTGTCTATACCGTCTATGCCCTTGTTTTTAACGGCGTGAGCCAGCTTTTGGGCTCCTTCAGCAACGGCATGCAGTCTTTCTTTGGAGAGTCTCTGGTAACTGATTCAATTGAGCGCACTCGAAACATTTTTGCCCGCTATGAAACTGTCTATTTTGCAATCGAGGGCTGGTTTTATGCAATGACCTATCTTCTGATTATGCCTTTTATGAGGCTTTACACAGTAAATATGACAGACACGCAATATATACAGCCTGTCCTTGCTGTCCTGTTTGTATTTGTCGGGGTCCTTAATAATCTTCGGAATCCTGCAGTTCAGCTTATAAATGCGGCCGGTCATTTTAAGAAGACTCAGTGGAGAAGCGTTGCGGAGGCAGTAATAAATGTAGTGTGCAGTATAGCCGGAGTTATGATTCTTGGTTTCAAAGGCGTTCTTTTGGGGGCTGTCTGTTCAGGCTTGTACCGGGGAGTTGATGTACTTGTTTACACTAGCCGCCATATTCTTAAATCTGCAAAAATTGGAATTACTTCCTTTATAAAAATAGTATTCTGCAGTTTTCTCTTTTTTGTGCTTTGCTTTTTGTTCCAGCGGTACTCATTTCAGCCTGATTCATATATTCAGTGGGTGGGGTTGGCTGCTTTGTACGGCATGCTTCTGGCATTGTCATTTGCCTTGTTTTTTATCTGCCGAAAGACGGTTAGAAAATAAATCGGAACTGTTTGAAAAAAGGTTCCGGCATGTTCTTTGACAGTTCTATTTTTTTATTGAAAACTTGCGTCGTTTCTGTCGTAAGTTTTCAATAAGCTTGTGTAAAATCAGATTCAGTGTTATGGTTATACTGAAAACTTACATCGTTTCTGTCGTAAGTTTTCAGTATGTTTATAGTGAGGAATCATTGCTGTATGTTCAATCGAAACTTATATTTGCAGAAAATAATTGACTACATGTGGGATGGCCAGATAAAGGTTATAACTGGCATTCGCAGATGTGGAAAATCAACGCTTTTATTTGAGCTTTTCTATAAGTATCTTTTGAAAAATAATGTTTCTGCCGACTGCATTATTAAAATTCAGCTTGATAAGCGTTCCTTTGCAAAGTACAGAAATCCAATTGCCCTTGCGGAATATGTTGAGAGTTTAGTTTCTGGAAAAACGGAGCAATTCTATCTTTTTATTGATGAAATTCAGTTTTGCTATCCGGTGCCAGATGCTGATAATCCCGGCTATGAGATTACCGTGTATGATATGCTCAATGAGTTGAAAGATTATAAGAACCTCGATGTATATGTAACAGGCTCGAATTCAAAAATGCTTTCAAAAGATATTGCTACAGAATTTCGCGGGCGTTCATCGCAAATTCATGTGTATCCATTAAGTTTTTCTGAGTATCATGAGGCTAAAAATGGCGATAAACGTGACGATTTTGACCAGTACATGCTTTATGGTGGGTTACCGTATCTTCTTCACTTAAAAAATGAAGTCCAGTACAAGCAGTATCTGTCGTCGCTTTTTGAAGAGGTATACATAAAGGATATTGTAGAGCGAAATAGAATTGAGAGAAGGGATGTTCTTGAGAATATTCTGGATTTGCTCAGCTCGATGATTAGTTCTCTGACGAATCCCTTGAACCTGACCAATTCGCTAAAAAGCGTCAGAAACGAAAAGCTCAGTATCAATACAGTCAGTGATTATATTGGTTATTGCAAGGATGCTTTTTTACTGAGCGAGGCAAAGCGATATGATGTAAAAGGTAAGCATTATTTTGATTATCCGAACAAGTATTATTTTACAGACATTGGATTACGAAATGCCCGGCTAGGTTTCAGACAGTTTGATTCTGGTCATATCATGGAAAACCTCATTTACAATGAGCTGCTTTTGCGCGGATATTCTGTTGATGTCGGCGTTGTTGTAGACCGCAGAAAAGGCGCAAATGCACAGAAAGAAATTGATTTTGTTGTGAATCATGGTGATAAGCGTGTATACATTCAGTCTGCATGGCAGATGAACACAGATGAAAAAATAGCTTCTGAACTGGATTCTCTGAAGCTTGCAAAAGATTTTTTTGCAAAAGTGATTATTCAGAATGATATTCCGCACAAATTTCTGGATGATGATGGAATAATGCACTGCAATTTAATTGATTTTCTGTTGGAGCCGAATATCCTGCCTCTCTAAACTATTCTCTACACAAAAATAGAACTGTCAAACGAACACTAAAACTGATTTTTACAGGCTTTTATAGCCTTGAAAAAATAGAGGTGTTCCATGGCAGAAATTACATCGCCAAAAATCTCAATTATCGTTCCTGTTTACAAGGTGGAGCAGTACCTGCGCCGTTGCCTCGACAGCATTGCTTCCCAGACCTTTACCGACTGGGAGTGCATTCTCATAGATGACGGCTCGCCAGACAAGAGCGGGGCAATATGCGACGAATATGCAGGGCGTGACAGCCGCTTCCGTGTGATTCACCAGGAAAACAAGGGCGTAAGCGCTGCCCGCAACGCCGGACTGGGTGCGGCTCGGGGCGAGTGGATTGGCTTTGTGGACAGCGATGATTGGGTGGAGGCTGACTTTATTGAGTTGTTATATCTCTCGGCTTGTGAATCTGGTGCAGATATTGTCGGTTGTGATGCTCTCGATGAAACAGAATACGATTCTATTTTAAGTAAAAACAATATACTGCTTCCAAATTTTGATCTAGTAGAAAACTTATTAAGAAATAAGTTGCATGGTGCATTATATTTATATTTAATAAAGCGCGAACGGTTAAAAAGTATTTCATTTGCAGACGGCATGAATATTTGCGAGGATTTACTTGTCAGTATAAAACTTTTTGTTTCCAAACCGAAGATTGCATATATTTCAAAGCCTTTATACCATTATCGAACTTCCAATACGAATTCAATTACAAGGTCTGTGTTCTCAAAAGAAAAATGCCTGCAGTTAGTAAAGTCTATGGAACTTATTAAGCAAGTTCTTAAAGAAAATCAAATTTATGATGAACATATATCAGGAATTATCTTACGAAAAAAATACATAAAATTAAAAATTCTCTACAAAAGCTCTTTTTCGACAAGCATGAAGTTTTATGGTCTGTATCCGGGATTATCTAAGCATGTGAAAGTAATATCTCTTTCCACTCTTTTTCAGAAAATCTTGCTTTTCTGCACAGAGATTAGATGTATACCTGCGGTTTGGGTGTGTCTTAAGTTTTTCAAATTCTACTGGAAAAACAAGAAGGAGAATTTGTAAAAGTGTTTGCTTATATCCTTATATATGTGCTTGCATTTTTATTTTCTCTTTGTTATTCGAAAAGCCGTGATGAATATGCGATTGTAGTTTTTAAACTACTTGCTTTTATTACTTTGTTTCTTCCGATTGCGTTCCGGTATAACATAGGAACTGATTATAAAAGTTATGCACATTTTGTAAAAAGTGCGATTTTTTCTGACAAATATACAGTGTTTGAATATGGCTGGGCTTTGATTATCAAGCTGATAGATATTTTCAATATTGATATTCAGTTTTTCTTTATTATCCCGGCTTTTTTCACGATTCTTATTCTTTTTTCTGTTGTGCCTCGTACATACTTTGGGATTTGTATACCTGCATATATTTCAATTGCATATTTAGAATCATTTTCCCTTGTCCGTCAGGCATTTGCGGCGAGCATCTTCCTGTTATGTGCAAAAAGTTTTATCGAGAAGAGAAAAGTAAAAACTTTGTTCTGGTTCGTTGTTGCAGTTTTATTTCATAAATCTGCTATTTTTATGCTGCCGTTGCTGTTTGCTTCGTGCTTCAAATGGAAATGTCTGAATCGCTATTCCTTAGTTTTCATTTTTCTTTTGTTATGCACTTTCTTTTCTATGTTTAATATTGCTTCTTTTTTGATGAAAAACATACTTGGAAATTCAATTTACGCAGGCTACGTCGGAAGTATGTATGACAAAAAAACGGAGATGGGAACTGGTTTAGGTCTTGTACTTCGACTGATTATGTTCTGTGCAATATTGTTTTGCTGTAGTCGTTCTGCAATAAATAATGAAAGTCCTATGCTTGTTTCCAGACAATATGTTCTTAGTTGTTTTGCTGTAATAATGCTTGGACTATCTCACATTCTTGCGGCACAGATACACATATTTAACAGAATTCCAAATCTTTTTTCTCCGTTTTATGTTTTTTTTCTTCTTGTGCTTGTGCAATCGAAATCTAAATTTAGAAAACTTGGGTTAATAATTGTCCTTCTGATTCTTTTTGTTCTTTTTATAAAGACGCTACAAGTTTCTTCTAGTTCACTGGGGCATGGACTGGGAATAGTTCCGTATCAATCTGTTTTTTCGAGGTAGTATATGAAAAATGAAAATGATATAGATTTTGTGCTTCCATGGGTAGACGGAAGTGATCCTGAATGGATAAAAGAATTTAACAAATATTGTCCGGAGCACAAACGGATTATTGATTCCAGCTCAATTCGCTATCGTGATTATGGTCTTTTGAAGTATTGGTTCCGCGGTGTAGAAAAATTTACTCCATGGGTTCGTAAAGTTCATTTTATTACCTGCGGTCAAAAACCTGACTGGCTGAATGTGAATGCTCCAAAAGTGCACTGGGTAAAACACGGAGATTACATTCCAAAAGACTGTCTTCCTGTTTTCAGTGCAAATCCTATAGAACTTATGATGCATAAGATTCCAGGTTTGGCTGAACACTTTGTATATTTTAATGACGATTTATTCCTTACTTCATCAGTTAAGGAAAGTTTTTTCTTCAAAAAAGGTCTTCCTTGTGATGCTGCCGTTATGAATGCGCTTTCCGCACACGGAATAGGGCACATGGTTCTTAATGATTTGGAAGTGATAAACACTCATTTTAATAAATACAAGAGTTTGCGCTCCTATCCGCTAAAATGGTTCAACCCGAAATACGGGTTATTGCAGCTGCGGACTTTATGCCTGCTTCCCTGGCCCAAATTTACGGGTTTTGTTGACTTTCACTTTGCAGCCTCATTTTTGAAGCCAACATTGCAGGAAGTGTGGGCAAAATATGAAGCCAGATTAACGGACACTGTGAAGAACCGATTCCGCAGTTTTGGCGATGTAAATCAATGGCTTTTCCGTTACTGGCAACTTTGCAGCGGAAAATTTTCTCCATGTAACATGAACCGGGGAAGAAAGTATTTTTCGGTTGATGGTGATATTCAAGAAATATGCAGTTCAATTGCTGGCGGTAAGTATAAAGAAATTGTTTTGAACGATGCTGAATGTGCAGATTTTGATAACCGTATGGAACTTATTAAAGCTGCGTTTGACAAGCTGCTTCCAGAAAAATCAAGCTTTGAGGTCTAGCATGAAAGTTCTGATTATCGGTCTTTACAACAAACTTGGCGGCATTGAAAAGTGCATATATGACTATGTTTCTCACATGGACTTGAACGGAGTTTCCGTTGGATTTGTAGGTTCTCCAGAACATATTTGGTTTGAGGAAGAGTTTAAGCGGCTTGGCTGCGCTGTACATCCTACATGTGAAAGAAAAAATATTATCCGTTATTTCTTTGATTTATGCAAAATAATCACTGAAAATGATTATGACATAGTGCATATTAATATGCTCTCGTGTGCGAATATTGTTCCGTTGCTTGCCGCAAGAAAATGCGGTGTGAAAATTATTTGTCACTCTCATGCATCTAAAATGCCGAAAGCGACACTAAGTTTGCTAATGCTGATTAAGAATTTCCTGCATTTTGTTGGACGATGTTTCGTGAAAAAACTTTCTTTCAAAAGGTTTGCTTGTAGCGATATTGCGGGAAAGTTTTTATATGGAACACACTCAGATTATATAATTTTAACTAATGCGTTAGATGTTGTTGCATATTCGTATTCTGTAAGTAAGCGTGTAGCTTTGCGTAAAACATTACAAATTCCTGAAAAAAGTATTGTCATTGGGTATGTTGCACGTTTTGATTATGGAAAAAATCAATCTTTTGCAATAAAAGTCTTTTCTGAGTTCAAAAAGGTTCATCATGATTCGTTCCTATTACTTGTCGGAACAGGAAGCCTTTTGGAAGCGTGCAAAAAACAGGCTCAAGAACTTGGAATAGAGCAAAATGTAATTTTCTGCGGGCAGCAGAATGATATTCCGCCATACCTGTTTGCAATGGATATATTTTTGTTCCCGTCGCGCTTTGAAGGTCTTGGGATAGTCGGAATTGAAGCCCAATGTGCCGGACTCCCGGTTATAGCGTCAAAAAATATTGCCTCTGAAATGGCGCAAACAGATTTAGTAACATGGTGTGACCTTTCTTCACCCATGTCTGAGTGGACTTCTGCCATTGAAAGCCGTCTTAGTCAGATTCCGCTTCGCCGAGGATATGCGAAAGAACTGACTTTGAGAGGTTTTGATATTTCTAGTCAGGCTCAAAATTTGAGAAAAATTTATGAATCTTGTATGGAGCAAACCAAATGAAACTCTGCCTTTTAGCCCCTCGATTTCCATTTCCAGAAAACGGTGGAGATGTCCTTCGCATAAACAACATCGCCCGTTATCTCAAAAGCAAGAACTTTGAACTTGTGTTAATCTCGTTTTACGAGGATGAAATCCGCCTCAAAAAAGAATACTTTGCATTGTACGACACGATTTACATGATAAAGCGGACAAAAATAGTGTCGCTTTTCATGTCAGCTTTTTTTGCTTTAAGCGGGCGGCCGATTCAGTGTGGTTATTATTTTTCGTTTGCATTTTTAAAGCAGCTTCGGCGTACCATAAAACAGGAACTGCCGGATGAATTTGTTTCTCATCTTTTGCGTATGGTGCCATATCTTGAAGTGACTGGCCAGGAGAAAAAATCAATCGTAGAAATGACGGATGCACTCTCAAAGACGTACGGCCTTTCTGCAAAAGCCAAGGGAAGTTTTATAAAAAAGATGATTTATAAAATGGAACTGCATTTAATCAGACGATATGAAAAATATGTTGTTGCCCGTTTTCCGAAAGTTGCGCTTGTATCAGAGGATGATATTCGATATCTGGAAGAGCAGTGTGGCAGGAATTCAAAAAGCCTTGCCCTGTATACGAATGGCGTTGACTGCATGCCGGTGCTCCCAACTTCCTATAACAATCATAAAATCTGTTTTGTGGGCAATATGCGTACTTTGCAGAATCAGGATGCGGTACTTCATTTTGTGCAGGATATTTTCCCTATCATAAAGAAAGCTGTGCCAGATGCCGTGTTTACTGTGATAGGTGCCGAGCCGTCTGAATCAATACAGGCACTTGCAGACGGCAAAAATATCGTAGTTACAGGCTTTGTAGATGATATACAGGCTGCTGTTTCTGATTGCTGCCTGGCCGTCGCTCCTGTCCGTGTTGCTGCCGGGATTCAGAACAAAGTGCTTGTTGCAATGGGCTGCGGAGTACCTGTCGTTCTTTTTCCGCTGATTGCCAAAGCAATTCCTGAGCTTTCTGATGGCGAAAACTGCTTTATATGTGATGAAGCAGATACGTTTGCTCAATCTTGCATACGACTTTTGCAAGAATCGAAAACTCGGGATGCTATGTCAAAAGTCGGGTATGAGATGGTGAAAGAAAACTATTCCTGGAATGAAAAACTGGAAGGGTATGAGAAAATACTTTAGTAGAAGAACATGATGCCGGTAAAGGAAAACGTATTATTAAAAAGTATAGCCTTTATGGGCGGAAGTTTTTAATATTGCTTGCGAATGCCTCTTAAAATGTGTATCATATTAAAAAGTATAGCCGTTATGGGCTAAACTTTTTACTCGTTTATAGAGGGGTTGGTATGCAAATTAAAAGAAATCGTTATCTGAACAAACTTGTTTCTTTTATGTGGGACGGGCAGGTAAAAGTCATAACTGGTATCCGGCGTTGCGGAAAATCTTATCTTTTAAGGACTCTTTTTAGAGATTACCTTTTAGAAAAAGGTGTAAAAAGCGAAAATATACTTTCGTTTGAGCTGGATTTGACGCGTGATATTCGCTTTAGGAATCCTCTGGAGCTTTCGGTTTTTGTTTCTGAGAAGGTTAGAGAAAGCAGTGAGCGGTTTTATCTTTTTGTTGATGAAATTCAACTTTCTGACGAAGTGGAAAACCCCTATAATCCGAACGGAAAGAAAATTACTTTTTATGACGCTCTGAACGATTTTCGGGAATTTGAAAATCTTGATGTGTATGTTACAGGCTCAAATTCAAAAATGCTGTCGTCGGATATTTTGACGGAGTTTCGGGGCAGAAGCGATGAAATTCGAGTTCACCCTCTCAGTTTTGATGAATTTTTCTCTGTGTACAATGGCGAAAAATCAGAAGCCTTTGAGGAGTATGCCTTTTATGGCGGGCTTCCGCTTGTGATTGCGAAAAAAGATGAAAGCGCAAAAATGGACTACCTATATTCGCTGGTATCCGAAGTTTATCTGAAAGACATAATTGAGCGGAAAAAAATTGAAAAAGAAGATGTTCTTTCTCAAATTCTAAATCTTATCTGCTCGTCTGTCGGTTCGCTCACAAATCCGAAAAAAATTGCAGATACGCTCCGGTCTAGAGAGCATATCGAAATTTCAGATGTTACGGTTTCGTCTTATATCAAGCATTTAGAAGATTCCTTTTTAATATCGGAAAGCAAACGGTATGATGTTCGCGGAAAGTCCTATTTTGATTTTCCGAACAAATATTACTGCGAGGATATAGGACTTAGAAATGCACGGATAGGATTTCGTCAGCAGGAGATGACTCATATCATGGAAAACATAATCTATAACGAGCTGAAAATCCGTGGATTTTCTGTTGATGTTGGTGTTGTTTATTCACGGGAATACAACCAGAATAAAAATTCCGTGCGTGTACCTAGGGAAATCGATTTTGTTGCGACCAGAGGCGGAAAAAGAGTTTATATTCAGTCAGCCTTTGCTCTTCCCAATGAAGAAAAAATCGTAACGGAGCTGAAGCCTTTTTCGTTGACGGGTGATTCTTTTCCGAAAATTATTGTCCGAAACGACATTAGAAAACGCTGGTACGATGAAAACGGTATTTTAAACATTTCGATTACTGATTTTTTGCTTGATGACACTGTGATATAATTTTTCCTCAAAAATAGAAATTAGGATTTTTATAAAAAACTCCTATGCGTCAAAGAACAGAATTTAGTTTTTATTCTGCGGCTTGCTGAAATTATGTAAGCCGCAGTGAAAATATAAATTTCGTTTGCTAGTAGGAACTTTTTTTTATGAAAAAAGTCTTATTCCTTTCCAAAGTTAAATTTATGCAAAAAAAGGAATATTCCAACTATTGGAGCAAAACTTCGAGCTATGAGGTTATCTCTGACCGTATAGCAGAGAATTTTGCGTGTACTTCTACGAATGACGATTATGTCGAAACGAACAGAATTATTCAGTCATCAAAAGAACTCCTTGCAGAAACTGTGCGTAAAAATGCAGCCGCAGTTGCAAAGGCTTCGCTGATGTAGTCTTCATTCCATTTGTGACTAATATTCCCGCAACGATAATTGAGTTTAAGCGTAACGGCTCTGCGGAAACGGCTTATAATCAAAATAAATTCTCAAAATAAATTCTTTCTCACCTGACAATCCTCCCCGAAAGACAGCTCCACCAGCTTTATGTAATCCGTGACATCTGTGTAATCTGTGGTTTCTTTTCCCCTTCTATGATAAAATACTTCTCATGGAATTAACTTCACTCACATCAACTTACACTCTTGCCAACGGAAATAAAATCCCCTGCCTTGGATTCGGCACCTGGCAGAGTGCGGACGGCGATGAGGCGTACAATGCTGTACTTTCAGCCCTTAAAAACGGATATCGCCATATTGATACTGCGACGGCTTACGAAAATGAAGAGAGCGTCGGTCGGGCAATCAATGATTTTCTTTCTCAGAGCGGCGTAAAGCGGGAGGAGCTTTTCATAACGACAAAACTCTGGAACGCTGACCATGGCTACGAGGCCACAAAAAAGGCTATCGAATCGTCCCTTAAAAAAATGAAGCTTGATTATCTGGACTTGTATTTGATTCACTGGCCAAATCCCCTCAAATTCCGGGACTGCTGGCAGAAAATGAATGCCGGAAGCTGGCGTGCAATGGAAGAAGCCTATAACGAAGGCAAATTGAAGGCTCTCGGGCTGTCAAATTTCCGCCAGCACCACATTGAAGCCCTTCTTAAAACAGCAAAAATCAAGCCTATGGTCAATCAGCTCATGGTCTGCCCGGGACAGGCTCAGCGGGAGCTTTGTGATTATTCCCGCTCGCTTGGAATGCTTGTGGAAGGCTACAGCCCCATGGGTACAGGAAAAATTTTCTCAAGCAGCGAGATGCAGGCCCTTTCAAAAAAATACGGCCGCACAATCGCCCAGATTTGTATCCGCTGGAGCCTTCAGGAGGGAGCAATTCCCCTGCCTAAAAGCGTTCATGAAGAGCGAATTATTGAGAATGCAAAAGTCTTTGACTTTGAGCTTGAGAAGGCCGACTGCGATTTGATTGCAGGCCTTACGGGTCTTGAAATCCGCCAGAACCGGAACCCGGATGAGGCACCCTTCTAATGCACAAGATTTTATTTATCTGCCACGGGAATATCTGCCGCTCACCTATGGCCGAAATGGTCATGAAGCACTATGTGCGCCAGGCTGGCCTTGAGCGTGATTTTTACATCGACTCAGCCGCCACTGACTATGACGAAATCGGGAACGGAATGCACCGGGGGACAAGACAAACCCTGACCAAAAACGGAATCCCCTTCACCGACCACAGGGCAAGGCTCGTCACCCCCGATGACTACAATGACTTCGACCTTCTCATAATCATGGACGAGGAGAATGAAAGGCACTTAAGGCGGCGGGTAGGCGAGGATACCGAGGGGAAGGTCCATTACCTTCTGGAGTATGCCGGACTGAACCGCGATGTAGCCGACCCCTGGTACACAGGGAACTTTGAGGAAACATGGTCAGATGTAACGAGGGGCTGTGCGGCCCTGCTTGCAAGCCTGCGCGGGTGATGGGAACCCGTTCCCCCTGTGTGGAAAGTTAGTTTGTGTCAAAAATTAAATAGTGTGCTATCATATAAACAGTGGTATATTTGACCTTAATGGTGATTGGAAAGAAGGTGAAATGCCTGGTAAACAAAAGCGTCAGATAAAAGTATGGGCAGAACTGCACGAAGATGAACTGAAGGCTCTTTGGAAGCTTTCTGAGAACGGCGAAGAACTTTATCGAATTAAACCATTGCAGTAAGAAAACTGCGATTGAAATTGGAGTTTTTATTATGGTTGTCTATGTAAGTTCTGTTGAGCCAAAGGATAATTATAATCTGCTTGTTACTTTTGAGAATGGCGAAAGAAGATTGGTTGATTGTGCTTCTTTACTGGAAAAAACGGTATATAGGCCGTTAAAAAACAAAGCTTTTTTTGATACGGTTAAAATGGAATATGGAACTGCTGTCTGGAACAGTCGGATTGATATTTCCCCAGAGTATTTATATTTGAATGGGGTTAAGGTTTGAAATTAGAGAATGGGGGAAGGCGCTCCCCCTGTGTGGAAAGTTAGTTTACAAGATTGTAAGTATCGTAGCTTGAATTACCTGATGAGGAAAGAGTATATTCTACTCCTGTTTGAATATATGTCAGGCCTGCTGGAAGAGTAGTGAAATTCAGTATGGCATACCAGCTTCCGATTCCCGGTTCGCTTGTTGAGTAGCTTCCTTCTACGATACCGACTTTTTCGTAGGTGCTGTTGCCGGCATATTTGTAAGCGTTTCCTGAAAACTTACCGTCCTTAAATTTGGGAAATGCACGAAGACTGATTCCGCTTGAAGAAGAAGTCCATGAGTTTCCCTCAATGTCGTTTAGGCGTAGTCCGCCTTTTATGTAAATTTGTGGGCCATTACCAGTTTCCTGAGAAAGAAGAATGTCTCCTGTGAAATAATTTGTCATTTTTAATGTGTCACCAGAGAACTCGTATTTTTTTGCCTTGATTTCACTGAACTTCAAGTTACAGTATTCCGTATAATATGATTCTGTATCAGTATTTGTTATGTATGTTTTATAACTTTCTATATATTCATTTGCACTTGAATATGTAGTTGTATCGTCTCCATAAGATTTTGTAATCAAATACAAAATTTGTTTTGTAGCATCATAGCTGTAATTGTAGTCGTAAAACCAGTAAATATTTTCATTTACCTCATAAATTGGTTCAGGGTCTGATGAAGATTGTGAAACACTGACTGAATATTCTGTAAATTTTACAGTAGTATCGGCAAATTCCCATTTCTCACCAATTGCTGTGAAAGTTCTTCCTGTGAAAGGATTCTCTCCCACGCTTGCAGGGAGCGTTGTGCTTGTCGCAGGTGTTGTATCTGTTGTATCTGTTGTATCTGTTGTATCTGTTGTATCTGTTGTATCTGTCTGCTGAGTTGTATTATCCGATGTATTGTTGTCATTGTTTTCGTCATCATCGTTTGAACATGAAGCGAACGACAAGAGGGCTGCCGCCGATGCAATAAAAAGAATTGATTTCAAAAGTTTTTTCATATTAACTCCCAAAAAAGTAAAAAAATTGATGAAATTTACTATACAAAAAAAAGCATTTTGGCAACATTGATTGAGAAAAACTCTCCCTGTGCTCAAAAAAACTTTCAAAATTTTAAAAATATGCCTCGAAATCTTACTTCTTCTCTTGACTAAATTCTTCTTTTTATATATCATCTTCTACATTCAGCAATGAACACATGGGCTATTAGCTCAGTAGGTAGAGCACCGCCCTT
>CAMOEE010000010.1 GCA_946611835.1 uncultured Treponema sp.
AAACAGGGGCTTGACATAAAACATAGGAGTCTCCGAGCAGCTATGCTGCGAAGGCCCGCTCGCCTGCTACACGCAGTTTGTGCTTGTAATTATATACGATTGCCGCTTGCGCGGCAGCACAAACTGAGTGTTTTCGTAAGCCGTTTCGCTCCTTCACGCCTGTTTTTGCATTTTTCTACAAGTTTAAAACTCGACATTTCTCCATCAAGAATTGCATAAAATCTCTAAAATCTCCAATTTTTCTCTTTTCGTAAAATTTTTTTTCACTTTTTTTAATTTTTTTTCCTGACTTACTGCCGAAAAGCCAGAATTTTTTCAAATAAATAGGCATAAAGAAAAAAGTTCGGAGGTATTTTGTGTTCATGAAAAAGAAAAAAGTCTGGCTCCTGGCCTGGCTCCTGTGCCTCTTTTCCTTTTTGCCCTATAGGCTCTTTGCACAGGAATCTTATGAGTTCGTGGACCGTGACATTCACGAGATTCTCTATGCCCTTTCCCTTTACACAGGAATTTCGATTTCGGCCGATGACACGGTTTCCGGAAAGGCTGATTTTCGCTGCACAGGGGAAAATTTCGACGCCGCCTTTGATGCCTTTTTGTTAAGGTCCAGGCTCTATGTGGAGAAGGAGGATAAGCGCTGGCTGGTGAGCCGGATTCACATTCAGAAAAACAATGACCTCTTTTCCCTCGATGCCTTTGATGTGACTCCCATGCAGCTTTTTGAAAAAATGGCCATTGAGACCGGTTTTTGCGTGACCTATGATTCGCTTCCGCTGGTAAAGGTGAGTCTTCACACAGGTTTTTGTCTGGCCGCTGAAATCCTGAAGAGAATAACGGGGCTTTGCATGGGATTCTCGATTGAGAAGGAGCAGGAAAAGTCCTTTCATGTAGCCAGGCTTAGCAATTCTCAGAATCAGTCCATGGCGGGCGGCAAAGCTTCTTTTGTTGAGAGGGATGGAAAATGGTTCGTTGATGTTCAGAACCTTCCCTTGTCGCTTGCTCTTGAGAAATTCTTCTCACAGGCAGGAAAAGACTTCTGCTTTGCGCTGGGAAATGACCTTAAGATTATGAGGGCTTCTTTTAAGGCCGGGACTTTTGAAGAGGCTCTTTCCCTTTTATGCCTTCAGGGAGGGGCAGAGTACAAGGTTAATGACGGACTCTATTTCCTTTTTCCGGCAAAAAATAAGAATAAGTTTTATGACACAGGGAAGAGATGGCAGAGGCTTGACCTTAAATTCCTGAAAAATAGTGAATGCATATCCCTGATTTCAAAACGCTTTCCTGAGGTTGACTGCATCGCTCCTGATGACCGGCAGAGATTTTTCTTTCTGGCGGACGAGGATAAGTCGGAAGAGCTTAAGGCATTTGTCGGGGAAGTTGACAGGAAAAGTTCGGCCAGGCTCGTGAAATTGCGGTACATAAGGACTGAGGATTTTATGGCCCACCTTCCGCCTTTTCTGGATAAGAGCCTTGTAAGCGACAGCGGGCAGGGGGACAGCTTTTTCTTCACTGGCTCCGAGGCAGCCTGTGAGAGGCTTTTGAAGGAGCTTCCCAGCATCGACAGGCCCGTTTCCCGGGTAAGGTACGACCTTCTTATCATGCAGTATCAGTCTACCCGGGGAAGCGAGTGGAATCCAAAGCTCAAGGCCACTCGTGTGAGCCTGGGCGACATGAACGAGGGGGCTGTACAGCTGGGAAACGTGCTGAGCCTGAACCTGAATGTGGTCGGGGCCTTCGGGCTCAATTTTGCGGGAGAGCTTCAGGCGGCAATCACAGAGTCCAGGGCCAGGGTCTTCGCAGACACGACCCTGAACGGTGTGAGCGGAAAGCCAATCAATTTTCAGAACACCAGCACTTACCGCTACCGGGACAATAACCTTGATCCTGAGACCGGAGAACCGATTTATTCTGGCGTCACTAAGGAAATCATTTCGGGACTGAAACTTGAGGTGACGGGAACTGTTACCGGGGACGGAATGATTACCAGCAGGATCACGGCAAGCGTCTCAAGGCAGGGAACGGATTTGTCCACGACTACTGGAAATCCTCCGCCGACGAGCGAAAAGGTGATTACGACCGAGGTGAGGGCAAAATCCGGGGAACCTGTCGTCCTAAGCGGACTGGTGCAGGAGGAAGAGAATGAAAATGTCAGCAGGATTCCCTTCTTTTCAAAAATCCCCCTGATCGGCTCCTTATTCAGGGGAAAGGAGACTTCCGGGGAAAAGACGGAGCTTGTGATTTATCTTCTCCCGACAGCTGATATTTTCGGGATTGAGGAAAAATCAGAGAAAGAAAAAAGGGAAGAGCTTAAAAAAAGGCTTCTTGAAATCGCAAATAAATTCGGTGAGGTGAAGAATGAGCGGAAAATTTGATCTGTCGGTTAATTTCAGCCTGTATAACGGGGCCGTCGTGCTTGAGTCCGGGGAGACTTTCGTAAAAATCGGCCTGACCCAAATCAACAATTCAGGGCTGAAAGAAAAACTTCTTCATTCAGTAAGGTCCTTCTTTTCGATGAGGGGAATTCCCGCCGGGGATGAATGCTGCCTTTTCCTTCCCATTGACGAGGAGAGGCTGAAACATGAAATCTCTCTTCGCTATGGGGAAAGCGGGCGGGAAAACGAGAGAAAAAATGAGGGGAGCGAGGCCGAGATGCTTTTGAACACTCTCATTAAAGAGGCCGGAAAAAGAGGGGCCACTGATATTCATATAGAAGAAAGGCGGGTTCGCTTCAGGATTGCTTCTTCCCTTGAGGAGGTTTGCGAGCTTTCTCTTGAGAAGAGCCTTGAGCTTGTGAGGAGAATAAAGGTCCTTTCCAACCTCAATGTGATGGAAACCCGTCACGGTCAGGACGGACAGTTTGTCTTCAGGGGGGATGATGAGATTTTCGTGCGTGTTTCCTGCATTCCCTCTGTGTCAGCTTGCGGCAATTCTGAGAGCGTCGTTCTCCGCCTTTTGAATGTCACGAGGGTTCCGCTTTCCCTTCCTGAACTGGGCTTTAGCGAAAGTCAGTGCAGTCAATTGAGAAAGACAATCAGAAACAGGCAGGGGCTGATTCTGATTTGCGGTTCGACCGGGAGCGGAAAATCGACGACGGCGGCTTCACTTCTGACGGAGCTTGCCTCGATTTACGGTGAAAAGAAAAAAATCATCACTGTTGAGGATCCTCCTGAGTATGTGCTCGACGGAATCACCCAGATTCGTGTTGACGAAGGCAGGGGAATGAGTTTTGAGGAATCCCTCCGCTTTATTTTCCGCCAGGACCCGGATGTGATTTTTGTGGGTGAAATCCGTGATTCAATGAGTGCCAGAACCGTTCTTAATGCTTCCCTTACGGGCCATCTCGTGCTTGCGACGCTTCATGCCGGCGGAATCCATGAGGCGATGCTAAGAATGAGGGAGCTTGGGGTGGATTTCTCAGACTTTTCAAGCGTACTTAAAACCGTGATTTTCCAGAAACTCGTTGAAAATGATGATTTTTCAGTAAAGCTTGAGGCCGAGCTGGCTGATGGATGTGAAATATTGTCCGCAGACGCTTCCTCTATGAGAGTTAAGAGAACTTTCCCGCTTGTGGGGCAAATTCCGCTCAGTCATAAAAAGGGAAATGAGATGGAGGTGAGCGCATGAGGGGATTTTTTGAGATTGTCACAAAGAAAAAGAGGCTTTTGTATTTCACAGAAAGACTTTCTGAGCTCCTTTCAAGCGGACTTTCTTTACAGAAGTCTCTTTACCTCTTAGGGAAGATGAAATTCCGGGACATCAGGATGAATCAGCTTGCCTCGTTCTTACAGAAGGCTCTCTTTAACGGGACTAAATTCTCCGTTGCACTAAAAATGGCTCCTTTCATTTCGGTCGCTGAATGGTATTCGGCCTTTATCACGGTGGCCGAGGAATCCGGAGAAATCGCCCTGATTCTTGAGCATTTAACCTGGAGCCTTGTCCGGGAAAAATTGATTTCCCAGAAGCTTTTCGAAGCCCTTTTGTATCCCTGCTTTGTGATTCTTATGACGGCTCTGGCTGGCTTCTTTTCGGTCTTTTATTTCCTTCCGTCTTTCAATCCGCTTTTTGGGGAAAATGCGGGAGAAATTCAGGATAAGGCGGTCAGAACGATGATTTTCGGGGATTTTTTCCTCGCTTTTTCTTTCGCCCTGCTCATTTTTCTGGCCCGGAAGATTCTTTCTCCATCTCCATGCACAAATGTCATAAAGACGATGGCCTTCCTCTCTGAGTCCTCCGTTTCGACCATGGCTTCTCTCTCCTGTGCTCTTGCCATCGCCGCGAGGAAGCGGAAAATCGCTTCGGCTCTCCTTGAGGTGAAAAACTGCCTGCTAGACGGGGAGAAAATCGCTGATTGTTTCGGAAAGTGCTTCGAGAAAGCGGGCTTTATCCACGAGGGAATAGTCCTTGCTGAAAATCTCATGCTTTCCCAGGAGACGGGAAGGGGCGATGGATTCTCCAGAACTTATGCCTACTTTACTGAGAGGCAGGAGAAGGGGGAGAGGCTTTTCTTTTCCCTGCTTCAGCCCCTTCTGCTTACTGTGGCGGCGGTCTATCTTCTCTTGATTATGAAATCAGCTTTTTTGCCATACATCACCAGTTTCGGAGGATTTTTATGAGAATCATCACAAGAAAAAATTTCAGGGAAATCAGAAAAAAGAAGGATTCTGGCTTCACTTTCGCTGAGACGCTGGCTGTCCTTGCCGTGACCGCCATCCTTTCCTCTCAAATCGGGCTTGGGGCGCACAGAATGATTGAGAAGGCCAGGGTAGCGGCGGCAAAGACAGAGATTGAGCAGCTGAAACTCTCATTGCAGAGTTATTACGCCGACTGCGGGAGCTTTCCGACGGAGGAGCAGGGGCTTATGGCCCTGTGGGAAGAGCCTCTCTTGTACCCGCTTCCTGAGAACTGGTCCGGGCCTTACACGGATAAAAAAATTGTCTCGGATCCCTGGGGAAGTCAATTTCTTTATTTAATCAGGGGGTCGGCGTCCTCATCTAATCTTCCTGAGGGGCTGCCATTCGGGATTGTCTGTCTGGGGGCGGACAGGACTGAGGGTGGCGAGGGCTGTGACAAGGATATTTTCTCATGGGAGTAGCTTATGAAAAAGACAATTCGGATTGACTTTAAAGCCAGAAACGCCGGCTATGCGCTTTTTATTGCTGCGGGTTTTCTCTGCCTGCTTTCTTTTCTTGTGCTTTCGCTGCTGGCCCTTTCTAAGGCCAGACTTGAAAATATTGAAAGACAAAGCCGTTCTTTTTATTCGGAACTTCACCATGAGAATGAAAAGCTGCTTTCGGAATGGAAGAATGAAAATCAAGGAAATGATGGAGGGCGATAGATTGAGGCTTATTGAAATTCTTGTCCTTATTATTCTTCTTCCGCTTTTTGCTCTCCTGCTTTCATCGGGACTGACGGCTTTAGCTTCCTGCGAGAAAAAATACATTGAGATGAGCGGCCCCATCAATGCGGACAGATGCATCGCTCGTTCTTTCAAAAAGATTTGCGAGCAGGGGGCAGAAGAAAAGGAAGATTTCGAGTCTTTCGTAAGGACCTTAGGCTCGATTCTTCCGGTCACTTCCCTTTCTGTTGAGACTGTCGGAATTAAAGACAGGAAAAAATTATTGAGATGCTCGTGGACTTCACAAAAGGGCGGAAATTTCGTTCTCGGAGTCTGCGAATTCAAGGAGGACTTATGAAAAAAACAATGGTCAAATCGACGGATTATGAGCTTTACAAGGTGCCTCTGCCCTGGAAAGTCCTTTTGAGGAATAACATGAACAGCCTCATTGTGAGCGAGCTTGAGAAAAGGCATCCGAGGTTCTCCGGGAACTGCTGCTATGATACCAGGTACCTGATTGAAAGGCATAATCTGATTGCGGATGTGGTCGTCATGGATAAGGCCAGCCTTGCCGAGTACAAAAATTCCGGCGGGGAACTTTTCCTTGAGGAGGAGAGAAAAAGGAATGTCTTTTCGCCCAGGACACGGATTATGAGGGGGCTTACTGCTTTTCTGATACTGCTTTCAGGCCTTTTGTCTTTGAGAATCGTAATCTCACTCCTTGAGGACGATCCTCCCCTTGTCGAGCTTGTGAGCGAAAGTGCATCGTCTTTTCTTGAGGAGGCTCCTTCTAAAACGGCTTCAGCCCAGGAGCTCTCTTCTGAGGTCTTTGCATCCGTGAGCGGTGGGGGTGGAAAAATCTCATCTTTTTCCTTCACAAGCCAGAATTCAGCCGGAGGGCGGAGCGGCTCCTGCAAGTTCTCGGTATACGGATGCAACAGCGAGGAAGTTGCGAACGCCAGGTACTGCGTAGTTTCCTTCAGGAACAATGAGCCTCATTTTGACCTTGAGCTTCCTTTCACTGAAAAAGGCTTGCATTTTTCCTCTCAGAGAATTCCTGCAGAAAAAGATGAGCTGGCTCTGTCTTCCATGAGAAAGAGCCTTCTTTCCATCGGGGCTGTAATCGAAAGCGAGCATGATGATGAGGGATTTTCTGAAATCATTTTTCATACACCGCCTGCAAAGCTGTATTCATGCCTCAAGACCTGCGCTGAGAAAGCAGAAAGTTTCGGCTGGTGTGAGAAAAATCTTTTCGTAAGCGCCGGTGATGGCATTGGAAAAATCTCCGTCACCTTTGAAAAGAATCATGCAGGAGGGGAAATCGGACTTCTCAGGCTCTGCGCCCAGTATGCCTATCTTTTTGCTCCTGAACTAAAAATCCTGCCCAAAAAGACAAGGCTTTTCTCCTGGAAAAATGGCGAAGGAATGGCTGACAGCGGAAAAGCAGGGAAAGATTTTGAGGAAAAAATCGGCGAAATCAGGCGGAAGGACGGAAGCCTTTTCATCTGTGTGAGGAAAGAGAACGGACGAATCGCATACATAAGCAAGGAGGCCGAAAATGCGCGCTAAATCAATTTTTTTGCTCCCTCTACTAATCACCTTCTTTTCATGTGCCTCGACTAAGTTTGAGGGAAAGGCAGTTATGACCGGGCGTGTTTCCGACCCAAAAGGAAATCCGGTCCCTAATTATCATATTTCAGCCGGAATAGGCATGGAAGCTATGACGGATTCCGGAGGTATATTCGTATTCAGGAATACGCCGTCCGGGAACTATCATCTCAGGGGCTTCGGAAATGGTTGGCGGGGAACGGACACGGACTTTTATTTCCACGACCGAAAGGACATCGTTTGCATTCAGGTCTGGCCGCTGGATTCTCTGACCGACGAGATTTCGGCCATGCTCGACGAGGAAAAATTTGAAGAAGCTAACTCACTCCTCAAAAAATCAAGGAGGGGAAATGAAAAAAATCCCCTCTACGAGTGCTATCAGGACCTTATCCGCTGGTGCGAGACTAAGAGCGATAAGGCCAGGAAAAATTTAATTTCAAGTCTCGGAAAACTCTGATTGGGGGCGAAAATGATTAAAAGAATATGTTTTTTAACTTTCCTTCTGATTTTTTTGGGGAGCCTGCTTTCCTGCGGGACCGTCGACTGCCTTTCATGTCCCTATGTCATCGACAATCCCCGGGTGGAGCTTGGCTCAGTCGAGGAGAAATACAATTTCGCGGGGATGCATTTTTCCCTTTGCAACGAGAGCAATAAGACCATCGAGGACTTTACCATGTCCTTCATGCTCTATGACTCTGACGGGAACAATCCCTTTATAGGCTCAAACTGCATCGTATCAAAATGCAGCTGGAATATTGCTGCTGGTGCCCTGGTCGACTTCATCATAAACCTTGATCCCTTCATATCGACGGTGCCGGACGAGCCTTACCAGATTGACTACATATACATCCGTGAAATCCATTACAGCGACGGAAGTTCCTGGAAAGACCCTTTCGGAATGTACTGCGTTAGGGAGGCGATAGAGTGAAAAGAATTATGAAAATCCTGATTTATTCGGTCTTTGTTCTGCTTCTTCTTTCCTGCGGTACGGATTTTTCAAGCGAAGCAGTCGTGGCCATTCCTGTTACTGCCTCATATACAGAAGAAAGTGCTTCTGAAACTGATTCAGGGGCAGAAAATGCAGGCTATGATGAGGAGCCTTATGATGACGGTGTGAACTATGAGGTCCTTGAGGATGAGACTATCCCCGCTCGGGAATGGACGATTATGCTTTACATGGCCGCTGACAACAATCTTGAGGGAGCTGCTATAACTGATTTCAACGAGCTTGAGAACGCTGATTTTGATGAGTCCGTCACTGTCCTGATTCTTTTGGACCGTGCAGAAAACTACGACGCGACCAACGGGGACTGGCAGGACACGAGGCTCTTCAAGCTCTGCCATGATGACAACAAGAACAAGGCCATGATTGTAAGCGAGAACCTTGATTGCGAGCAACTTGGGCTTAGCAGGGAGAGCCTCACCGAGCTTGATATGGCCAATCCCCAGACTATGGTGGGCTTCATTGAGTATTCACGCTCATCTTTCCCTGCGGAGAATTATGCTCTTTTGATATGGGGCCATGGAACGGGCTGGCGGGGGGCTGATACGGCTTTGACTGACATTCAGAACAGCTGTCGCGCCTTTGCCGTGGACGGAACTTCCTCGACCTACATGACCATCTCCCAGCTTTCTTCTGCAATCAGTGAGGGGATGGGGGACGAAAAACTTTCCGTGCTTGCTTTTGACACCTGCTTCGGACTTTGCCTTGAGAGCGCCTATGAGTTTTCGGATTGTGCGGATTATATGCTTGGAACTCCGTCCATTGTCCCCGAAAGCGGCTGGAACTACACGGGATTCCTGAATCAATTTGCCCAAAGCGACAAGTCTCCTTCCTCATTCATAGCCTCGGCTGCGGAAAACTTCTGCGAGTCATACAAAAACTACGCCTATGCGGCATTTTCCTGCGTGGACTTAAAGAAAATCCCTGCCCTGGTTGACTCCTTCTCGGACTATGCCTCTGGCCTTGCCTCAGAAATATGCAGCCGGCAGGAAAGGGACGAGATTTTCTCCCTCTTTGAGAGTGAGTGCGTTTCCTACTGCTCGCCTCTCTATCCCACGGATTTTTATGTCGATTTGGCGGACATCCTTCTGGTCCTTGATTCCCATAAGGCATCAGGAGCGGTCCTGGATTTACTTTCACAGGCCCTTGTCTTTGACTGGAGCGCTTCTGGTGCGACTGCTTCGATCGGGCTTTTTTTCTGCGTTTACAAGAGCGCGGGGGTGATTTCAAGCTCCCATCCTTCCCTCTATGTCAACGGCTCCAGGGAGACTTCTTTGAGCCGCTTCGTGAAGGATTGCCCGGGCTATGTTCCGACCCTCTCTCTGTCCGGGAGCCTTCTGGACAAATTGTTTTATGAAGCTTTCCAGTGATTTTCTGCTGTCGGCTTGATTTTCACGGAAGCAGAGCCTTTTGGAGGAAACAAATGAAAGAAAAAAAAATTCTCTGCATGATTTTTGCCATCATCTTCATTTTTGCCCGGGGATTTGTCTTTGCTGATGATGACCTTGACGGAAACGATGACGGAAATACTGATTACGGGGCCGGATGGCAGGGGGGTGATGACGATGACTCCTCATCTGACAGCGGAGGCTATGGCGGCTCATCCTCAGCTGACGATTCAGAAAGCTCCGGCGACTCCGGCGACTCCGGCGAGTCCGGCCCTTCTAGTGGCGGGGAGGAAGGCGAGTCTTACGATGATGAGAACAAGGATTCTTCTGACCAGTCCGGGGATAGCGGAGGCCAGAATGCGGAGGAAATCCCTTCGACCGATGACCTTGAGGGCTTTGCCTTTATTTATGACGGTGAGGTTTATGTCGCAGTCCAGGATGCCGATGGCTATCATACGACAGTCACATTCAGCGATGTATATGACAAGGACGGAAATTTCATCTTCGTCTATGAGGGCTATGGTGACAGGGATGCCATAAACGCAAGGCTTGTGGAAGTCTTTTCGGGAATGATAGTTCTCCCTGATATGGATTCCTTCACGGCTCTTTCCCTCTATATTGATGCCTGCCGTGCCTATGACGAAGCAAAAAGAAGCGGCAAGGATGCCCAGACACTGGAGGAGCTTGAGCTAAAGGTCGCCGCTGCCCAAAGTGTGCTGGACAGCTGTACACGGGCCGAGGGATACACATGGGCAGTCTCAGACAAGCATAACTTCGGGGTCATAAACGACAAGGAAGGTAAAGTCGTCTTCCATGCCGGGGATCCTGTCATCTTTTCGAACGGTGACTTCATCATTAATGACCGAGATATTTCTTTTTCATCAAAGAAGATTTTTTTCGAGCTGAAAAGGAATTATTCATCGGGGTTTACGCAAAGCGTTGTGGAAAGCTGCGGAGTCTTTGGACGGGGATGGAGCTCGAATATTGAGACGAGAATTATCGCGGGCTACTCTCAGGATTTCATAGATGCTCTTCCTGCCTGGGAAAACTATATGGCAAAGCTTGAGGAGTCTGAGAAAAAAATTGCGGAATATGCTGATGAAGATTCTGACTGCATAATTTACCACGAGCAGATTCTTTCCTTGATGGCGAATTCTTCGGTTCAATATGAGCAGATTAAAGCTTACGCCGAGAAAAGTGAAAAAATAAAAGAAAAAAATGCCCGAGTTCTTTATGGGCGTGCCAAGGAATACGCACCGACTGTGGGGCTAGATACTCTAATTTACTGTCAGGACGATGGCACTTTCCTTGTATTCCAGAAAAATGATGACGGCTCATTTTCCCTTAAAGATGATTTCAAAAACTGCCGGGTAACACTCACCGAAGAGAATTCTGGTTACTGCGTTTCCTATCTTGCGACCGGGGAAAAACGCTATTTCTCGGATTGGGGGCTTCCGCTCCGTTTCACTTACAAAAACGGCGGTCAGGTGGATTTCGTTTATGATGATGACTTAATTCTCCGCTATCTAAAAATTGATGGAAAAAAGTCTTTCTCATTCAACTGGAGCGAAGGTCGGCTTTCCTCAGTGAAGGACGAAATCTCTGGAAGAAGTGTCTCCTATGGTTATTCTGATGGATATCTTGTCTCGGTAAAAGATTACGATGGGGATGTTCGCTCTTTTGAATATGATGACAAGGGGCTTCTTTCAAGGCAGATAAAAAGCGACGGAAGTTTCGTTTTGTTTGAATTCTCTGAGATAGGGGGAAAAAGGCATACTGTGAAAACCGTTAACGAGGAAGGAGCGTCCGAGTATTTTAATTACAAGCTCGATGATTCAAGCACAATCTACACCGATTACGACGGAGTCTCGACTTTGTTCAGGTACGATGAGCGTGGAAGAACCCTGCGAGAGGAGCATGCTGACGGATTTTTTACTGATTACGAATACGACGATTGCAACAGGCTTCTTTCAAAAACAGACAATTTTGGGAAAACAGCCTTCCTGTATGACGAAGATGGCGGTCTGATTCAGAAGACTTACCCGGACGGAACTTGCGAGAAGTGGTCTTATTGTGAAGGCGGAGTGGCATCTTTTACGGACAGGGACGGAATCTCCCAGCAGTATTTTTATGATTTCAATAATCAACTGACGGACATATACAAGGCTTCTTCCCTGATAGTTCATTTCGATTATGATGATGACGGAAAAATTGACTGTTCAACGGATTCTTTCGGAAACAAGACAAAGTTTTCCTATGATTATCTTGGAAATGTGACTCAAAAGTCAGTTTTCGCCCCGGATTCTTCAATAGCGTCTGTCACGGAAAAATGGACTTACGATTCTCAGAACCGCATAAAGACATACACGGACGCACTCGGAAGAAAAACCGAATACAAGTACAAAAGTCACGGCGTGGAGATAGAAATGCCCGATTCCCTTAAAATCGAGGAATCTTATTCTTCAAGAAAACTGCTTCTTTCAAAATCCATGACCGACGAAAACACAGGCGAAAAGCGGACACTTTCCTATGACTACGACAAAAACAAAAGACTTACCGCATGCTATGTTTCGGGAACTGACTCCACAGACACGAAATTCGAAAAAGCGAAATTGTATGAGATTGAGTACACGAATGCTGGGAATGTAAAAAAATACATCGAATTTGCTCCTTTCTCTGAGGATTCTTCTTGCCTTGCGACGGACTATTCTTACGGCACTGACGGAAATGTCGAAAAAGCGAGCCGAGGGTTTTATGATTCTGATTCAGGCTCTTTTCTCTCTTCTACACTTGATTTTCGGCATACAGTTTCTTACACCGAGGGCGGAAGGCTTTTCACCAAGATAAATGATGACGGAAGCCTTCAGGTAAGGATGACTGACAGCGAGGGAAGGCTTTTATATGAGGGTGAGAACGACATATGGAAGACTGTGAACGAATACAGCGGGGCTGGCCGTCTTCTCCGCTCAAAGAAAGGAAATTCCGGCTTCGTTGAGTATCAGTACAATCCTGTCACAGGAGACCTTGAGAAATGGCGTGAGGATGGCGGTACCATATCCAGTTTTTTTTCCTCTGCCTCGGATGAAGAGTATTTTTATGATGAAAGAAAGAATCTCGTAAAAATTAAGTCTGCTTCCGGGGCAAAAGAAAGGACTTTTGATGGGCTTAATCGTCTCACTTCTGAGATTATCCGTGACAATAGCGGAAAGATAATAAAAGAGGATGAATGGATTTACTCAGATTCAAAGGTCACTCATGTTTCGGGCGGAAAATACAAGAATACCTTAATTCTGAACGCTTTCGGTGAGGTCGTTGAATACATTGACGGACTTGGAAACAAAAAAACATACACGAGGGATTTACTCGGAAGAATTGTAACCGAGACTGATTTTTACGGAGCAAAAAAGCAATTCAAGTACGGTGTCGGTGCTTGCGTTTGTGAAATTCGTTTTCCGGACGGCTCTTTCCTAAAATTCGAATATGATGCTCTTCTCAATTGCACGAGCGCAAGTGACAATGGTGGCACTGTATGGAAAAAGACTTATGATTCCAGAGGAAGACTCAAAACCTTTTCCCAGAGACCTTTCTTCACTACAGAAAGCTATGAGTATGACGAATATGACTCTGTGATTTGCGTAAAAAGAAACGGAAGCGTGGTCAAAAAAGAGAGTTTTTCATCGGACGGAAAGAAATTCGAGTTTTCTGACGCACTTGGAAACAAGTATCTTTGCACCTGTGACGGATTCGGCCGGCTCCTTTCCCAGAAAAATCCACTCGGTAAAGTCAGTGAGACCCAATATTTCTCAGACGGAAGACCAAGTTTTTACAAAGACTTTAACGGAAACACGATGAATTATTCATATTCAAGCGACGGACTCTCAATGAAAATCGATTATTCTGACGGTGACTTCGTGTTTTACGAGTATGATACGTCGGGAAATATGATTTCTGCAAAAAACGACTCATCTGACATTAGCTTTTCCTATGACACAGCGGGATTTCTGCTATCGCAGACCGACGGAAGGGACAACACGGAAATTTCTTATACCTACGACTTATGCGGAAATCTTACCAAAATTAGCGCAAAGAACAGAACGACTTCCTATTCATGGGGGAAAAATTCCGAGCTTCTTTCTGCATCCGAGAGAATCACACAGGGAACAGAAATTTTTTCTTCCAAGGTACGCTTCGTCTATGACAAAATGGGGCGTGAAATCCTCAGGGTATATGATTCTGGGGAGAGCGTAAAGAGTTCGTATGACACTATGGGTAGACTTGTCCTTCTTCTTGGCTATGACAGCTCAATGTCCCTTGTTTTCGTTGACGGAAGCCTCTATGACGAGAATGGTGCAAAAAAATATTCCCTTGACTCGGACTTTCTTCTTACAGCATACGATTATGATGAATACGGTCGGCTTACAAAAGTCTCCTATCCGTACAAGAATTCTGTCGCCGAAAAAATGAAGGCTGAACTGAGTGGGGCGGGGTTATATTTCCTTGAAGGAAGCGAAAGACTCTCCATGATGAATATTCCTTCGAAGGACTATGAGGCACTTCAGAAGCTCTGTTCCCAGATTGGCTTCGGCTCGTATCAGATTTCTGCAACTTCCTCTGTGCTCACTGAGACATTTTCTTATGACGAGAACAACAACATAGTGAGCCGAACGACTCCTTTCGGAACGATAAAGTGCACCTATGACGCAAGGAACGCTCTCGTCTCATGGGGAAATTCGGGAGTAGCCGAATATGACCAGAACGGAAATATGACCCGCAGAAAGACAAAAGGGGCGGATTTCGTTTACGAATACGGCCCCTCAAACCGAATTAAGAGCGTCACCGTCCTGGATTCAGAAAACGATTCCCGGTATGAAAGAAAGTTTACATACGATGCGCTCGGACGAAAGATTCTTGAGTGGTCGAATGAGGAAGGACTTCGGAAGAATTCTTACATCGGCTTGACCATGAGGCTTTTTGAGTCCAGAAAAATGTACTCGAATGATTTTCCTGATTACACTTCTGCTTCCACAGTAAGAACTAAATCAATTTCGGACTCAAGTTACGGAAGGTATGTCTTCATCGGTGAGGAATTTGAGACAGAAAGCAAGAGTTATGCCGTGGAAGAGTCGCCTTACGGAATAAGCCCTTCTTATGATAGCCATGGAAGAGTGATGAATTACTTTTCTTCCGGGGCTAGTAGCGGTGACGGAAACTTTATCCTTATGACGGACGAGGCGGGGAGCGTAAGGGCAGGACTTGACCCTGAAAGCCTTCCTTCAGTTTACGATTACGACGCTTTCGGCTTTCCCTTGGGAGCTACTTCCCAGTTCGGTTTTATCGGAAAACGCTTCGACTCTAAGACCGCTCTTTATGATTTTGGATTCCGAGATTACGAGCCATCGAACTGCCGTTTTTCATCCCCTGACCCAATCTACGATGGCATGAACTGGTATTCGTATTGTGACGGAAATCCAGTGACTTTCCTCGATAAAAACGGACTTGAGGCATTAACTCTCAAAGAACAGATTATGCAGGACATGGGAGATGCCCTCCTCGGGGATTCTACAAAGGAATATGCAAAGGATTCGGGCTGTCTTGTGACTGCGATTGCCGAGGCTCTTACTGCCTTTACAGGAATCGAAATCTCAAATGAATATGTGAACTCACTAAAAGAATGTTTTAACGGCGGAGATATTAACTGGAAAGAGACCTGTGATATGTTTGGCTTGTCAAGGAACATGGAGTTTGAAGAAAGCAAGACTCTTTCGACACTGTATAATGCTTTTGATATTTACGTAAGCATGGTTATAGTCAAGGATATAAGTGTTTTAGAGGTTAAAAACAGTCTTCTGGAAGAAAATCCAACGCAACTTGTCTGGGCATACAACAATTATCTTGTTGAAATCGAACATTCTGCTAAGGTTTCAAACACTTTGACGAACATAAAAAACTCCACGGATTCGGTCGCAGTCATCGCAAGGGTATGCTATGACATAAACGAATACAATAAAAAAACAGAGTCTGGCTTGCATTTTGTCGGAATCGGAACTGAAATAACATCAATCGGTGGAAAAAACTATGTATCCATTACCGCCACATCATTAAACGACAAAAGTACAAGTCTTGGTACCAACAGAACGAATACCGGCTGGCTGGTGCAAGACGGAAAGGTCTATGTTCCATTGTCCTGCATTCAGAGAATCGACACGATTTCAAAAAATCTCTAAGGATGGGGCGAGGGAAAACTCTTTGAAGTAAAAAATGTCAATAGACAAAATCTGATTAAAGTGGTAAATTTTGTTAACATAAAATAACATTGATTTTAGGACTGAACTTATGCACTTACCATCAGAAATTATCAAACTTTACTCGCTTCTCGGATCCACAAAAACTGAGCAGCCGGTTTTAAAGACTTTTATCCTTGCGATTTTCGCAGGTGCCTTCATTGCTCTCGGCGCTCTGGGAAGCCAGATTATCTCATGCGGGGTAGTTCCTGTGGCTTTCGGCCGTGCCCTGAGCGGCTTAATTTTCCCGATTGGCCTTTCAATGGTCATCATTGCAGGCGGCGAGCTTTTCACGGGTAACTGTCTTCTTTTTATTCCTGTCCTTGACCGTCAGATTTCCCTGGTTGATTTCTTAAAGAATCTTGCCATTGTCTATCTCGGAAACCTCGTGGGAAGCCTCTTCATCGCCGTGCTTGCCAATTACGGCCATGTACTTTCCCTTTACAACGGTGAGCTTGTAAGAAGTGCGGTTGCTACAGCCTCTGCAAAGGCAAATATTTCTTTCGTTGATGCCTTCATCAAGGGTATCCTGTGTAATGTCCTTGTTTGTATTTCTGTATGGGCTAGCCAGGCGGCAGAGGAGCTAAGCGGTCGAATAATCGCGCTCTTCCTTCCGATTTTCCTCTTCATCGTCTGTGGTTTCGAGCACAGCGTCGCAAACATGTACTTCATTCCGGCCGGCTATCTCGCTCAGTTTGTCTACAATTACCCGGGCGATATTCCGCCTCTGGGCTTCTTGTGGAACCTTATTCCTGTAACTTTAGGAAACCTTGTGGGAGGTTCCTTCCTTGTAGGCGGCGGTTACTACCTGGCCTATATGCGTGCAATGCGCGGTTACGAAGACGATTAGTAAGCAGAAACCCTCCATGGATTTCTGCTTACTGACGAGAATTTTTTTACAAAAAATTCTCGCATTTCTCATACGCCGCATCCTTGCGGCGCTTTTTTTTTCATTTTTCGTACTTATGATAAACTTGATTAATCGGCTTCGTTTTTCATAGAAGTGAGAACTAGGCAAAAAAAACGGGACATAGGGAGTCTCCCGGAGAGCTATGCTCGCAGGGGGCCAAGCGCAAGTCCCGAATAAATTGCTAATTGCTCACTGCTAATTACTAATTAATTACAGCGGGATGTTTCCGTGTTTTTTGCAGATTACATCGCTTGTTGTCTTTCCTTCCAGGAACTTGAAGCTCTGGACGACCCTGGCTCTTGTCTCTTCTGGATTGATTACTGCTGAGATGTAGTCTCTCTGAGCGGCGATTGTCGGAGTCATGAAGGTTTCACGGTATTCCTGGCCTTTTTGCGCCTTAATGTTTGGATCGGCTTCTTTTGCGTACAAGATTCCGATTGCGCCTTCAGCACCCATTACGGCAATCTCTGCCTTTGGCCATGCGTAAACGAAATCGGCTCCAAGATGTTTTGAGCACATTGCAATGTATGCGCCGCCGTAAGCCTTTCGTGTGATTACCGTTACTTTTGGAACGCTTGCCTCGCTGTATGCGTAGAGAAGCTTTGCTCCGTGGCGGATGATTCCTTTCTGCTCTTCCTGAGGCCCTGGGATAAAGCCCGGAACATCAACGAAGGTGAGGAGAGGAATGTCATAGCAGTCACAGTAGCGGACAAAGCGGGCGATTTTATCCGAGGCGTCGCAGTTCAATACTCCGCCGAAGAATCCCGGGTTGTTTCCAACAATACCGACTGTCTTTCCTTCGATTTTGCCGAATCCTACCACAGCGTTTGCGGCGAATTCTGCCATAATCTCGTAGAAAGTTCCGTCATCGATTACATTTTCGATTACATTCTTGATGTCGTAGCCCTTTGTGCTTGACTCAGGCAAAACATTCTGGATTTCCTTGAGTTTCTTTGAGCTGAAAGAGAATTCTTTTTTTGCGAAAAGACCGCCTTTTTCTGCCTTTTCTGCGAATGGAGCCTTGTCACCGTAGTAGTGGGGGATGTAGTCAAGGAGAGCCTTTACTTTCTCAAAGCAGTCCTTCTCATCGCTTGCACGGTAGTGAGCGACACCTGATTTCTGTGCGTGGATTGCGGCTCCACCCAAGTCCTCAGAAGAGATATCCATGAACATGACCTGTTTTACGACTTTTGGACCTGTGATGTACATCTCTGAGATTTTGTCTACTGTGAAAATAAAGTCTGTGAGGCCTGGTGAATAGACTGCTCCGCCTGCACATGGACCGACGATTACAGAAATCTGCGGGATAACGCCTGAAGCCCTTACATTCTGCTTGAAGATTTCGCCGTAACCACAGAGAGCGTCAACGCCTTCCTGAATGCGGGCTCCGCCCGAATCGTTTACGCCGATAACCGGGCATTTGAATTCGATAGCCTTTGCGATGAGTTCAGCGATTTTCTCGCCGTGTACTTTACCCAGAGAACCGCCCTGAACAGTGAAGTCCTGAGAGTAGATTGCGACTTTTTTGCCGTTAATTGTTCCGAATCCGGTGATTACGCCGTCATACGGGATTTCTTTTTTGTCCATGCCGAAGTTCGTGCACTGATGACGGGCTGCGGCGTAAATTTCCATGAAGCTGTCTTTATCCACCAACGCATTGATTCGTTCGATAGCGTGGAGTTTTCCTTTTGCATGCTGCTTTTCGAGATTGTATTCAAAAGCCATGATTATCTCCTGTCTTAAAAATCTAGAAAAGTCTATAGTTCTCACGCAAAAATGTCAATATGACATTTTTGGTAAAAGTGTCATTTTGAAATGCTGGACCCGCTCAGGTATTTCTCTGCCTCAAGGCTGCCATATTCGCTTTTAAGGAATTCTGCCGCATCAATCATGTCTTTTTCGTCCGGGAGCCAGTCATATTTTTCCTTCATTATAAGAAGGGCAGACCTTACATCCAGCTCCTGTGAATCCGAGTCTTTGAGGCTGTAATATTCTTCTATAAAATCCTTGCTCTTTACGGTGTCTGTCTTTGACTTTCCGTCAACCTTAATGACCTTCCATTGTTTTCCAGTCCACTTGAGCGTGATTGTATCGCTGATTCTTTCGATGTTGAATTTTGCCTCAGCCTGGCGTATGAAATTGTATTCCGCCCTGTGAGTGATTGTATCGCCTTTTTTAAGGAGCCGGCCGTTTTCTTCTGTGATTGGAGCCATCTTGTCTTTTTTGCGGGGATAATCAGACTCTGCCTTGAATTCTACTCCGTCAATTTTGAGCTGACTTATGCCGAACATCCAGTTTCGTGAAGTTTTTTTGTAGAAGAACCATTTTGCCGGAGACAGAATGCCGTTGTCAGGGCTCAGCTCAAGGCGCTGCTTTGCGTTTACATAGTATCCGCTCATTTTGGCGAACAAATCCTTCATTTCCTTGCCCTTGATTGTTTCCTGCAGGTTTGGAACGTCTGCCCTGTGAATCTGCGTGTAAAAAGCATGCACCGTTTGAGTTGAGGTAAGTCCTTTCGTTGAAATGAGTTTTGCGTTTTGTTTCATGAATCCTGAGACAAACCAGCTGACTACAATGACAGCGGCAAGGGAGGCAAGAATTCTGTTTTTGTTCCGCCTCATAAATCTTTTTACCGAAAGATACTTACGCCTGTTCCTGACGAATTTCTCCCGTTTTTCTGAGAGGAGAGAAAAAGGCCTGCTTTTATGGACTGCTTTTTCAAGTGCTTTCTCAAATAAACCAGTGTCAAATTTCTCAGCTTTTTTTAGTATCTCTTCTCTTTTTCTTTCGCTTTTTGAGTCTGTGATTGACCGCTTTCCGGCAAAAAGCTCCTGCTTGAGTTTTTGCGAGAGTGCGGCCTCAATGCTTTCTGCGAGTTTTATATCGATTTCAGAATCCCAAAGCCTTAAGGGAATGAAGGCTCCGTCAAAAATATCTTCCTGCCTTTTTGTCGTATCGTCATTTTCAAAGGGAAAGCTGCCTGTAAGAGCCTTGTATGATGCAGCAGCCCGGGTAAAAATCAGTGATGAAGGGTAGTCCATTCCCTTGTAAAGGAATTTTCCCTCTATTTCGGCATAATCTTCCTTGTGGTTTGATGCGCACAAATCAAAAATCTTTGAATTGATGAAAAGGATTGATGATGTCCGTGAAGAATTATCCGTTCCGATTATGATTCCACCGCCTGCAGGGGAAAAATCCTTTCCTCTGTCAGAAAAATCTTTGTCATTCAGAATAAAGTCAACTGCCTTCGAAAAATTAATGAGGGAAAGCCTGTCTTCGGCAGAAAATTCATCTTTTTCGAGAAGGGTGGAAATCAATGTGCCGGTGACTGCCTTGCCAGTAAAAAATGCAGTGTCGTCATCAAAGCTTCTTGTGCCGTCAAAAAAATATTCTTCTGTGGTAATTCCGTCTTCCGTGACATGAAGGAGCAGGTTCTTCTCTTTTAAAAGCGTGTCCATGTTAGTCTTAGCAAAGGAATCAAGGCTCATCCCTGTAGAAAGTGCGAGCGAATTTTCTGAAATTTTTACGATATTCATGGAATAAATTTAGTGATAAAACATGGGAAAGACAAGAAAAAAATCCTATATGCTGAAGAGGCAGTTTTCAATCGTAAAACTTGATAATCCGCTGTTTTTCATTTACCATAATCAAAAAGAGTTTCAAAGAGTGCGCCGGATTTTCCTTGTTTTTTTCATATTAACCTTCTCGCTATCTGCCTTTGCCCAACGGGTAATTTCCCCGGTTGAGGGGCGTTTCGCAAACAAACAGTTTCTGGTTCTGAGTCTTTCAGAGGGAGAGGAAGCCTTTTATTCCTACACCAGCACGAATCCCCTTACTTCGGGTTTTGCCTACGACGGTCCTGTCTTGATTGACATGAGCGGGGATGTCAGCCTCAGAATTACGGTCACAAAAGGCAGCGAAAAAGAAGAATACAAGATAAACTACACCGTAACTGATTTGGGAAATCCCTTTGCCAACGGAACTGCCGAGAAATCTTTCATTGACCGTATCGAGACTGATGGAATGTTAGTCTACAATGGCGAGGGCGTTATAAACATCCCGAAGACTCTGGCCTTTTACCTTGGTGACGGTGAAAAGCCCCTGATGTCAGGAGGCACCCTTTCAGTCTCTGCTGACAACAAACTGTCCCGCTATATTCCATGCAATCTCACCAACGGAAACTCAAGGTGGCGCTTCATTATTTTCCTTTCGGCTGACTCGTCCGGCACTTTCGCACAGTCTTCTGTACCCTTTGAAATTTCTGACTGGGAGACTTTCACCTTCACAGGCAAAAACTTAATCTGGTGCATTGATGACGGACTATGGTCAGCCTCAAAGGAAAGCGTCGTGATTGACCGAAGCTCTGACCATGTGATTTCATGGCAGGATGTCGCTTACAAGGCCGGAAACCCGGTCGAGACATTTCTTCTTCCCAAAAAGCCTGTTATCGCCCAGGACAAATTCGACAAGGCTGTCTCTTTTTCTCTTGACGGTGACTTGCGCTACAGGCTCAAGATACTTTCAAGCGGGGCGGCGGGGGAGGCTCCTTCAGACCAGGGCCTTTATAGCTCAGTCACATTCGATTCATTTTACGGGGATTTCGTGAGCGCGACCGCCGTCTTTGAAATCTATTGCGACGGCCTTTATCAGGGAAATCTGTCCTCTTACTATGAGATTGACCGCCAGCCGCCCCTGCCTCCAAAGTTCGTCGCCTCTGAGCCTGGTGAATATGCCCGCCGTGATGTCTCCCTTTCGGTTGAGTCAGAGAAAGACGCAAAAATTTACCTGAGCGTCCTCGGCCCTTACACGGTGAATTCAAATTCCTACATAGACAATAATTCAGAATTCGACTACATAGGTCCGGGCGAATACTTCCTTTATAAATCCCAGCCTGTTGAGCTCAGGGCCGGGGTGGAAAAAACGGTCTGTTACAAGGCTTTCGCATATTCTGAGGACACTGCCGGCAATGTAAGCGCTGTCTCAAGCTACAAGGTCATAATCGATGAGTTCAATTACTTCCTCGATGCATCTGCCCCTGATTTTGCGGCGGACGGAAGCCGGCTGCACCCTTTCAATTCTTTTGAGCAGATTCTCAAAGTCATAAATCAGGGAAAATTCGTCCACTTCTTCGTAAGCGGCTCCGTCAATCTTCCCAAGGGGCCTTCCGTAATTTCATCAAACTGTTCCTTCACCGGAATGCAGGACGCAAGTTTTGTCCTCACTCCCTCTTCATATGTCATCGTGCAGGACGCAAGCCTTGAACTTCAGAACTGCGTGATTCAAAAAGAGATAGACAATAAGCTCAAAAGCGACCAGAGGCTTTTCGTAATGGAGAAGGCCGCCGCTTCCTTCGAGGATTGTGAGATTATCGCTGATTTTGACTCGTCAGGTACTGCTCTTTCTTCTGATTCCTCGATTATTTCCTTTAAGAATTCCGGGCTGACTGTTCGGGGAGCCGCCTATGCCTGCGCTGTCTCGGGCCTTAACTCAAAGATTTCCATGAGCGCAAGCCATGTCTCTTCAATAGCCGACACGGCTGTGAATTTCAGCGTCAAGGGCGGGACTTTTGACCTCAGGTCTTCTGTCTGCAAGGTTATCTCTCATCTTGGCCGTATCGTAGAGGCCAGCGCAAGCAATATCAGGCTTATCGGAAACAAATTCGAAGGTGACTTTGACCAGGAGAAGAGGCTTCCTGCAGTCTGGCGGGATGAAAAATCCATGCTTCTGGAAGACAAAAATAACACTGTTGAGGGCTTTAAAAATGATTGAGCTTCTTTGTGGTTTTGACGAGGCGGGGAGGGGGCCGCTTGCAGGGCCTGTGACCGCCGGCTGCGTTATCCTGCCAGAAGATTTTCCTCTTGAGATTTTGAATGACTCAAAGAAACTCTCCGAAAAAAAACGAGAGGCGGCCGAAAAAGTCATAATGGAAAAGGCCTGCTGGGGGCTTGGAGTTGTTGACCACGAGACCATTGACCAGATGAACATTTTGCGTGCCAGCATGTACGCCATGAGCATAGCCTACCAGATGATGCGCTCAAAGCTCCCCGACTGGCTCCGCTCTCAGAATATCAGCTTCGACGCGGGCAGTCTTGACGGCATGATTTCTGCCATCACCGACGGAACGAGCTGCCCTGAGGTCCCCTGTAAGTGCCGCTGTGAGCCTAAGGCTGACGGAAAGTATCCCCAGGTGATGGCCGCAAGCATAATCGCAAAGGTCGAGCGTGACAAAATGATGGTCGAGTTCGACAAGCTTTATCCAGAATACGGCTACGCAAAGCACAAGGGCTACCCGACCGCCGCACATAGGGCCGTCTGCCGGGAAATTGGCATGAGCCCGATTCAGCGGAAAACATTTAAGTTTTAAAACTATTGCACAAAACCGCAAGATATGTTATAAATTGCAAAAGGACGCTTTCGTCCGTAAATTCATTTTCACATTTTTAAGGAAGGGTCAAATGAGCATCCGCGGAGAACTTTTTACTACTCAGGTTTTGTTGGACAACCGCTCGTATTTTTTCAATGTTAAGGAAAATCGTGCCGGTGATGTATTTTTACAGATTGTAGAGAGCAAAAAAGGCGACGGTGCTGATTTCGACCGCCATCAGATTTCTATTTTTGCCGAGGACATGCAAAAAGTTCTCGCAGGTCTTGACGATTCCCTCAAATTCATCGAAAAAGAGCGCAAGGAGCGGGCAAAACGCCGTGCCGAGCTAAAAGCCGCAAAAGAAGCAAAATACGCTTTGGGCGGGGGCGAAAAGAAAGTCTATCGCAAGAAGGGCGAAGAAAAGAAAGACGACGGAATCAAACGAACAGGCAAAGTAATCCACATCAAGTC